>JAJZHS010000018.1 GCA_021798395.1 Pseudomonadota bacterium | reverse complement strand
GCGCTGACGCCGCGCCGCGGCCGCGAGGCGGCGTTCAGCGCTGGCCGACGCGAATGGCGCCGAACAGGCCCTTGTGCGCCGCAGGCTGGCAGCGCCAGTACTGCGGCGGAGCGACGACGTGCGCGCCCAGGCGCGCGGCCGCGTGCCACGGCCAGCGCGGGTCGTACAACATGCCTCGCGCCAGCGCGACCAGGTCGGCGCGCCCGTCGGCGATGATCGCCTCGGCCTGTTCGGCGTCGTCGATCAGGCCGACCGCGATCACCGGCATCGCCACCGCGCGCCGGATCTGCTCGGCGAATCCGACCTGGTAGCCGGGCCCGAGCGCGATGCGCTGGCGCGGCGACACCCCGCCGCTCGACACGTGCGCGAAGGCGCAGCCGCGGCGCTGCAGCGCCGCGCACAGCGCCACGCTTTGCGTGCAGTCCCAGCCGCCTTCGACCCAGTCGGTGGCCGACAGCCGCACGCCGACCGGGACCCGGGCCGGAACCGCGTCGCGCACCGCGTCGAACACGTCGAGCACGAAACGCATCCGGTTGTCCAGCGATCCGCCGTACGCATCGACGCGCTGATTCGCCAGCGGCGACAGGAACTGATGCAATAGGTAGCCGTGCGCTGCATGCAGCTCGATCAGGTCGAAACCAAGCCGCACGGCGCGCTGCGCGGCGGCGACGAAAGCGTCACGGATGCGGCGCATTCCCGCCGCGTCCAGCGCCTGCGGCGGCGGTTCGCCGTCGGCGTGCGCCAGCGCCGACGGCGCCACGCAATTCCAGCCGCCCTCGGCCGGAGGCAGCAGCGCGCCGCCGTCCCACGGAACCCGGCTCGAAGCCTTGCGCCCGGCATGCGCGAGCTGGATTCCCACCGGCATCGGCGAATGCCGGCGCACGGCGTCGAGCACGCGGCGCAGCGCGGCCTCGCAGGCGTCGTCCCACAGCCCGAGGTCGTTCGCCGTGATGCGGCCGATCGGCTCGACCGCGGTGGCCTCGACGATCAGCAGCCCGGCGCCCGACAGCAGCAACTGGCCGAGATGGATGACGTGCCAATCGCCGGCGCGACCGTCGACCGCCGAGTACTGGCACATCGGCGCGATGGCGATGCGGTTCGCCAGCGCGAGTTCGCCCAGGCGGAAAGGACTGAAGAGTCGGCTCATCGGATTCCTCCTGGAGCCGATTTGTACCGGAAACTTTCAAACCGTGCGCAGGCCTGCCCCCGGGGGCGCTAGAGGAGATGGATGACCTGGCCGGGGAACGCCCAGTCGATTCCGGAACTGATCATCCAGCACGCGACCGACGCCAGCGTGAACACCAGCAAGCGGCGCGTCGGCCCGGGCTCGAGCAGGTCCTCGAGACGGCGGTGCAGCCACCAGGCGATCAGCGGATAAGCCAGCGTCGAGATGACGAGTGCGTACATCGCTCGCTCCTTGGTCGGCGGCACGGTCCGGGCTACGCATTATCGTGCGAATCGCCGCGGGGCTCCGCCGCGCCATGCGCCCGGACTTGCGCGTCCAGCCAGACCATCAGCTTCTCGGCGCCCTGATCGCGCGCGTCTTCGGCGCCAGCCGAATGCATTGCGGCGTGCCATGCCTGGACCTCCGGTTCCGCCACGTCGCGCGCGCGCAAGAAGCGCGCAAGGGGGCAGTCTTCGAGCGCGCCCGCGTGCGCCGGGGGGCCCGAGCCACGCATGCCGCGCACGTGGTAAGCCAATGCCGCGGGCCAGCTGCGCACGTCCGCGGCGCCGGCCAGGGGGTGCCCCGCGGACGTCGCCACCCAGCGCATGAACGCGTCGGCCGGCATCGGGCGGGCAAGGCCGAAACCTTGGCCGTAGTGCGCGCCGAGCAACTGCGCGACCTCGATGAACGCTTCGTTCTCGAGCCCCTCGACGATGGTGCGCGCCGCGAAATCCTGGCCGATGTGCAGCACGGTGGCGAGCAGGCGGATGGTCTTCAGCGGGTCCCGAGGCAACTGCCGGACCAGCCCCTGGTCGATCTTGACGGTGTCGATCGGCAGCGATGCCAGACGGTTGAGGCTGCTGTATCCGGATCCCAGGTCGTCGAGCGCCAGGCGCACGCCGACGCCGCTCAGGGCGTGGATCGCCTCGTCGCAGCGCGCCGGATCCATGTCCTGCTCCTCGAGGATTTCCAGGCTCAGATGCTGCGGCGCGACGTGCGCATCGCGCAGCGTGCCGCCGACCCAGTTGGCGCAGTCGCGATGCACCAGCGTCTCCACCGGCAGGTTCACCGCGATGTCCAGGTCGAGCCCGGCTGCACGCCAGTCGTGCAGCCACTGCAGCGACTGGCGCAGGCCCTGCCTGAACAGGGCGTGCAGTTCCTGCTCGCCGAACGCCGGCAGGAACTGCCCCGGCAGGTGTACGGTACCGTCCGGAGCCTGCAGCCGGGCGAGCGCCTCGACCTTGGAAACGCGGCCGGTGCGCAAGTCGACGATGGGCTGCACCCACATGCTCAGGCGCTGGTCGTAGAGCAACTCGCGAAAGTACCGCGTCTGTTCCTGCTGCAGCGGGCGACGGCGTCGCGCGGACGCGGCAAACAGCGCGTCGACACGGCCGTGCAGCAGGTCGAGCCAGCGCCGCGCCCAATGCGACGAGAACTGGCGCGGATAGTGGCCGAACAGCATCAGCACGCTGTCGACGCCGTCGGCGCCGCAGATCGGGATGGTCGCCGCGCTGCGCCAGCCGAGTTCGCGCGCCACGCCGTGCCACGGCTGCAGGCGCGGATCGAGCAGATACGCGTCGACCACCTGGATGCTGCGCGTGAACCACGCCATCGCCAGCGGCCCGCGCTGGGCGCTGGAATCGGGCTTGAGCAGCGGAAGCGGCAGAATCGACCGCCCCCCCTGCACGCGCGCGGCGAAGTCGCGCCCCGCGCCGGCTTCGATGCGCAGGACGCCGTGTTCGTCCGGCCGGTACACGATCGCGTGCTCGACGCCGGGCAGAAGCGCCAGCGCGTCCAGGGTGCGCTGCCGCGCGTCGGCCCAGTGCGCACCCGGCTCGAGCGGAGCGTCCAGCAGTTCGGCGTAGGCGTCGATGGTCCGGTCGGCCGCTGCGAGCTGGCTCTGCACGCTCAGGCGCAGCCGCGCCGCGGCCACGCGGACGATCCTGTAGCGCTGACGGGCCGACAGCAGCGCCGCCTCCAGCTGCGTGCGCAGCAGGTCCTCGTACAGCGCGAACGCCGACACCATCCTCGCGCTGGACACGCCGACCAGCGCATGAACCAGGCCGATGCGCTGCGCGCTGCCGTGCAGCGCGTCGGGGGTGTTGTGCGGGCTGAGCAGGAAACGCAGGTGCCCGTCCTGCGCGCGCCGCAGGCGCTCGAACTCCCCGGCGCTCAGGCAGCGCAGCAGCGGGCCCGTCTCGGGATCGTCGGCGAGGCCGTCGTAGAACGCGGCCACGAACGCCTTGGACGCCGTGTCGAGCGCCGCTTCGCTCAGCGACCCGAGAAGCGCCGCGGCCTCGCGGTCGAACGGATCGAGCGCGTCTACGCGCACCGGCGCGTGCGCATCGCCGGAGTCGGCGCGCTCGAAGCGCCACCAGCGTTCGCGCACCGATTTGCGCGCCTTGCTCGCGTACATCGCCGCGTCGGCCCGCCGCAGCAACGCGTCGGGCTCGAGCGCGTCGCGCGGAAAGGCCGCCAGCCCCATCGACATGCCGACCGTGGCCGTGCGCCCCTGGCCGAGGTCGAACGGCGTCTCCACCGCGACGTGCACCCGGTCGAGCATCGATTCGAGTTGCTGCGCCATGCGCTCGGGATCCAGATCCTCGAACAGAATGACGAACTCGTCGCCTCCGAGCCGCGCCAGGAAGTCCGTCTGCCGCAAATGCGCGCGCAGCTTGCTCGAAAGCTCCTGCAGCAGGGTGTCGCCGACGGCGTGGCCGTAGCGATCGTTCACCGGCTTGAAGTCGTCCAGGTCGAGCATGGCCACGGCCAGCGCCATGCCCTGCCGGCGCGCGCGCGCGATGGCGCGCGGCAGGTACTCCTCGGCCGCCAGCCGGTTGGGCAGTCGGGTCAGCGCGTCGGTGCGCGCCATGCGCGCCTCGCATTCCTGCAGCGACTGGATGCGGCTTTTCAGGTCGAACTCGTCGAGGCCGAAACCGAGCAGAGCGGCGACGCGGGTGCACACCTCGACGGTGCGCGCGTCGAAGGCTTCGCGCCGGTCCACGGCGAACGCGAGCACGCCCCAGACCTGCAGCGCGCGCCAGACCGGAACCGCGAGCAGGCTGCGCCATCGATGCTTTCCGAATCCGGCGTGCCATGGCCGCAGCGACGGATCGGCCAAGGTGTCGTTGCACACGACCAGATCGCGGCTGTGCCAGGCCTTGACGACGACCGACGCCGTATCGTCGAGCGTGAGCCGCGGCGGCGCATCGCGCACCTGCTGCGCGCCCTGGCCCGCGAGCGCCAGCACCTCGAACACGCCCGACGCCGCCGGGCGACCGACCCAGACGGCGTGGAACGGCGTGTCCTGCGCCAGGCGGTCGCACACGCTGGCGAGCATTTCGTGCTCGCTTCGGCTCTGGATCAGCGCATCTCCCGAGCGCAGCAGCGCGCGGTACAACTCCTGCAACTCGAGCAGCTTCTGACGCTGGTCGATCAATTCGAAGGTCTTCTGCCCCAGCGTGTCGGTCAACTGGCTGACGACGTCGACCAGATCGCCGTGTTGCGCGGCCGCGTCCGGCGCGGTGGCCCCATCGTGCGCCGCGGCCTGCCGCGCCCGGATCGCACGCGCCATGCGCGCATCGACGCCCGCAATGTGGTGCAGCAGCCATTGCGCCAGGAACGCCAGCAGGTCGACGATGGCGTCTTCGGGATGGTCCCTGGCGACCCCCTGCGCGCGTTGCAAAAACGTGACGAACCGGTCGTGCGCCTGCAGGTGGGTCGCGCACTGCGCCTCATCGAGGGCCCACGCGCGCATCAGTCTGGCTTCTTCCCGGAAGTGATATCGCGAGTAATCGAGCAATTCGTCGAGCAGACCATGCAAGGTGCTCGCGTCGTCGCGCCCGAGTCGCTGCTGCGCCAGCGCCGCCTTGTTGTAGATGGCGATCAGGCGCTGGTGCTGCTCGTCGACCAGGCCGATGCCGGTGGCCAGCGCGTCGCTCCAGTCCAGCTGCAGTCCGGTGCTATTCGGTTTCATCGATGTTTTGAACCGGGCGGTGCTTTTTTCGTGCCCCGAGTCTAACCCGGGATATCGGCGGCTGGTAATAACCCAATTGCAGTATTTTCCCGTGTAAATAATCGAAATTACCTGCATCAGACCGCAGAATTCGGACTCCGAACGCTGGCGCGGTTGCGGGTGCACATCGCGTCCGCCCCAAGCGCCTGGAGATCCCCATGAACGCAAACACCCCAAGCAAGAAACTAGGTTTCACCCTGTCGCTGGTTGCCGCTGCCTGCCTGTCCGGCTGTGGCGGCGGAGGCGGCGGCACGCACGGCGAAAACGCCCCCGTGGCGCGGCAGGCTGCCGCTCCGCCGCCTGCCGTGCCACAAGCGGCGCTGACGTCGCGCGTCGCGGTCGTCGCGCAGCCGATGTCGCGCACTCCGGTCGGCGCGCGCGCCGTCGCACCGGAGAACGCGCCGGCGAACGCACCGGAGGCGCGCGAGGAACGCGCGGCGCCCGGTGCCGACGTCGCGGGAGGCGGTTCGCTGAGTCTGAGTCAGTTCGCGCAAAATGGCGGAACGCTTGATTTCGTGCGCAGGCACGGAAGTCAATGGGACGAGGTTCGGGTTCCCGCCGGAGCGCGGCCTTCGCCGGATCTGTACGCGGTGCCGCAGCTGGGAGCCGCGGACGGCCGAAACGCTGAATTCGGCGTCGACCTGCATCACAAGGCCATCACCAGCGTCGAGCCGCTGGACAAGGCTTCCGAACGGGCGCCTGCCTCGACGCAGAGCTTCGTGGCGCTGAGCAACGCGCTGCTGCAGGTCGCGATCCACGACCCCGAGTACGCGGCAAGGCTGGCGTTTACGCGCCTGGGGCAGCAAAGCGACACGACTCTGCAAGGCCGCCCGGCGCATGCCGTGTTCCGCCTGCTCTACGCCGAATACGACTGGGGCGCCAGGTATCGCAACGTGCGCCTGCAGGAATACATCGAGGCACTGAGCAATCGGCCCGCGTTCGACCCGGCTGCGCTGGCGCTCGACGACCCCGCTTCGGACTTGGCCCGCGTGATGGGCATTCAAGGATTGCGCCTTCCGGTCGCACGCATCGCGCTCGGCGGCGCCAATGCCCGCTCGGCTTCCGAGGCGCTGCTCGGCGCCTACCGCGCCATGGACAACCAATTGATCGAACGCGCGCAGCGCGTCCCGCGCGTCGCCTACAACCTGCACGACTACCAGGGCCGGGGAATCGTCACGCGCGCCTTCGTTCTCGACCACGCGCTGGCGATCGATCAGGTCCCCAACACGGACCGGCTCGAATCCTTCATCGTCAGCAACGGCAGCGGCAACTACGCCGCGTTCATCAACATGCCCGACGAGGAGACCGGGACCGCGAACTGGTTCATGGCGGCGGACGGCCACGTCTACCCGCTCAACGGCGCCGTGGGCGTCAGCTTCGTGCTCAACAGCGCGATCGCCGACTTCTGCGAACCGCCGCAAAACGCCGGCGCTCCGGCGCCCGCCAACCCGGCGGCGACGGGAATCGTGATGGTCGTCTACCGGCGCTGAGCGCCATGCCGGCAGGCGCCGTCCGAACCGCGGCGCCTGCGTCGGCCTCCCCCGGGAAAACTACAATGACCGGTGCACCGAGTCGGCCATCCCGGCCCGACCCGCACCGCCGAGCCGCTGCGGCTCACGAAGGCTATGAGATCGATCCCGTCACGGAGGCCGCATGCGCAGCACAGCAGGTTCGCTGTCGGTGCTTCACGCGGCCTGTAGTCGCTTCGAGGCCGCGCGCCGGCTCGACGCCGTGCCCGCCGGGCACCGATTCCGCAATCTGCACGGCCACGGCTTCACCGCCACGGTCCATGCCCGCGTGCCGGAACACGCGGTCGCCTACGCCGGCGCCGAGGCCGCCGCTTTGCAGGACCGGCTCGACGCGTGCACCGGCCTGCTGGACTACGGCGCGCTCAACGACAAGCTCGCCGATCCGAGCGACGCGAACCTGGCGCGGTGGATCCGTGATCGATTGGACGCGCCTGACGTCGACCGCGTGTCGGTGCAGAGCACGCCGTACCAGGGGGTCGAGATCGATTCCCGCGGCCACGCGCACGTCTGGCGCCGCTACCGGTTCCAGGCCGCGCATCGCCTGCCCAACGTCCCGCCCGGGCACAAGTGCGGGCGCCTGCACGGCCACGGCTTCGAGGTGGTCATCCACGCGAACCGCGACCTGGCCGGCGCGGGGCCTGACGTCGACTACGACCTTCTGGACCGACTCTGGGCTCCGGTCGCGGAACAGATCGATTACCGCTGCCTGAACGACGTCCCCGGACTGTCGAATCCGACCAGCGAAATGCTCGCGTCGTGGCTTTGGCAGCGGCTCGCCGCCGAACTGCCGACGATGTCGTGGGTGACCGTCTACGAAACGGCGTCGTGCGGCGCGACCTACGACGGCGCGATCTACCGGATCTGGAAGGATTTCACCATCGACAGCGCGGCGCGGCTTCGCCACGCTCCGTCCGGAGACCCTCGGCACCGGGTCCACGGCCACACGTACACGCTGCGGCTGCACCTGGCTGCGCCATTGGACCGGGTCATGGGATGGACGGTCGATTTCGGCGACGTCAAGGCCGTGTTCGACCCGATCTTCAGGTCGCTGGACCACCAGCCGCTCCACGAACGGCCGGAACTGACCGACTGCGACACGACCACGATCGCGCGCTGGCTGCACGCGCGCACGCGGCGCGAACTGCCGCAACTGGTGCGCGTCGACCTGTTCGAGTCGGCCGGACGCGGATCGCTGGTCGGAGCGGACCTGGCCGGCCCCGCGCTGCCGGCGTCGACCGCGTTCTGACACCGGACGGCGGCGCGCCGCCGCGCGCGGTCGCTCGGTCAGGCGCAGCGCGACGACGACCAGCGACAGGCTGACCCCGTAGGCGAGCAGACCAACCGGCATGGCCGCGCCAGCCATGGGGAGGCCCGGGAAACCGGCGCCGGCGCCCAGGGCCAGCGCCAGTGCGTCACGCCGGGCCGGCCGACGTGACCTGCACGGTCACGTGCGACAGGTCGGGAAAGCGGCCGAACAGGCCTTGGTAATACACAGCGTCCCGCGCCGCGTCGCCGCTGTGGACCGCGATGATCGCCGCCAGATGCCCTGGCCCGAGCCGCCACAGGTGCAGGTCGCGGACCTGGTCGCCTTGCGCGGCGACCAGCGCCGAAAGGTCGCGGCTGAGCGAACGGTCGGGATTCATGTCGAGCAGGATCGCGCCGGTGTCGCGCACCAGGCCGAAAGACCAGTTGGCGATGACCAGCGCACCGACGATGCCCATGACCGGGTCCATGAAGGTCAGGCCGAAGTACTTGCCTGCGGCCAGACCGCAGATGGCCAGGATCGACACCGCGGCGTCGGCAGCCACGTGCACGAACGCCGCGCGCATGTTGTGGTCGCGGTGGTGATCCCCGTGCGCATGGCCCGCGGGCTCCTCGTAGCGCAGCGTCGTGGCAAAGGCGCGGGACCCCGCGCCGACTTCGACGCGCAACGCGAAGGCGTGCGGCTCGGGGATCTCGGCCACCGACTCCCAGCAGTCGCCCGCATCGCGCAGCGCGAAGCGCTGCTGCGCGCCGCCCTCGCGCAGCGTGGTCAGCACGACGTCGCCCGGGCCGAGGGCCGCAGCGGAAGCGCCCTGGACATGACGCACCTGGAAGCGCGGCGGAACCCCGTCCTCGACAATGTTCAGGAGCAGGCGGCCGAAGGGCGTGTCGACCACCTGGGGCGCGTCGGCGCGGTCGTGCGCCGCATCGCCGTGGCCGTGGTGGTGGCCGTGGCCGTGGTGATGGTCGTGGTCGCCGCCGCTGAGCAGCCAGGCGCTGAGCACGTTGACCGCGAGCCCGAGGAAGGCGATGGCGATGGCCTGGTCGAAGTCGATGCGCACCGGGTGCAGCATGCGGTCGACGGCCTCGAACCCGATCAGCAAGGCGATCATCGCCAGGATGATCGCGCTCGAGAACCCGGCCAGGTCGCCGACCTTTCCGGTGCCGAAGCTGAAGCGTGCGTCGCGCGCGTGTTTGCGTGCGTAGCCGTACGCCAGGGCCGCGATCAGCATCGCCGCGGCGTGGGTGCTCATGTGCATGCCGTCGGCGATCAACGCCAGGGAGCCGAAGTGCAGACCGCCTGCGATCTCGATCACCATCACCACTGTGCACAGGCCGATCACCGCCCATGTCTTGCGCGCGTTGCGGTCATGGCCCGCGCCGAGGAACACGTGGTCGTGCTCGGGCAGGGCTGCTGCGCGCTCGCCGCCGGCGCTCATTTGAAGTAGCCCCTGAAGACGTCGACCAATCCTTCCGCCGCCTCGGCCGCCTGCGCGTCCTTGTGCTTCAGCGGCTCGACGAGGTGGCTCTGGATGTGTTCCTCGACGACTTCGCCCAGCAGACCGTTGAGCGCGCCGCGGCAGGCGGCGATGACGTGCATCACCTGCTCGCAGCCCGCTTCGGCTTCGAGGGCGCGCTCGATCGCGTCGACCTGGCCGCGGATGCGGCGCACCCGGTTCAGCAGCTTGGCCTTCTGGCGGATGGTATGGCTCATGCCGCCCAGTATAGCCTACCCCCCTATGGCACACGGGGACATCGGCCGGCCCCCGGGCCGTGCACGGCAGGCGTTTGCTATGCTCGGGCCCGCATCGGAGGATCGCCGCCCTCGGACCTTGGCCCATGCATCCCTTCCTCGTCTCGATCGCCCTGGTCGCGCTCGCCGAAATCGGCGACAAAACCCAGATCCTTTCGCTGCTGCTCGCGGCGCGCTACAGGGCCCCGGCGCCCATCGTCGCCGGCATCCTGGTCGCCACGCTCGCCAACCACGGCCTGGCCGCGGCCGCGGGCGACCTGCTCGCGCACGCACTCGACCCGCGCCTGCTCGACTGGGCCGTGGTGGTGTCGTTCGTCGTCATGGGGCTGTGGATCCTGGTGCCCGACCGCATGGATGCCGACGCCCTGCCGCGGCGCAGCGCGCGCGGCGTGTTCCTGACCACCGCGGCGTCCTTTTTCATCGCGGAGATGGGCGACAAGACGCAGGTGGCGACCGTCGCCCTGGCCGCGCGCTACAGCGCGTGGCTTCCCGTCGTCGCCGGAACCACCATGGGCATGCTCGCGGCCAATGTGCCGGCCGTCGTGTTCGGGCACCGGTTCGCCGACCGGCTGCCGGCACGCTGGGTCCATGCGTTCGCCGCGCTGATGTTCCTGATCCTCGGCGGTCTGGCCTTGCGCACGGCGCTGCAAGCCGGCTGAACGTTCGGCCCCCGGCGCCGGCGCGCGGGCGGCACGCACGCTGGGCCGTCACCCCACGCGCGTGCCGCCCGGGGCGATCAGTTCACCTGCTTGAGGTCGCAGGCACCGTTCGTCGGGTTGAACATCACGTTGTAGCTGTGGTTCGCCGCGAACGGATAGTTCGCCACCGAGCACACCCACTGCCTGGCGGGCTGCCCGATGTCGGCGTCGCGACTCGGATAGCCATTGACCAGAATTTGCGTCGCGGTGAACGACGTCGCGCCATTGCTGAAGATCCGGTCGAGGTTGTCACTGTCGACGACGCCTGGCGTGGCCGGATTTTTCGACGAGGTGAGCGTCCCCCATTGCTGGATCTCCAGCGGCGCAACGGGGACGATCCCGGCCGTTGTCCAGGGTGCGTTCGTTCCGAACACCCAATACTGCCCGTTCACAACCAGCGTGACCGTGCCGTAGGCCAGCGGCCCCGGAACATTGGGACCCGTGTTCGAGAGTTGAAGGATGAAATACGGCAAAGCGGCAGGCGCCGGTGCGCCGAAAATGGCGCTGGTGAATGCTCCGGGAGTCGCGTTGGTATCGCCCCATCCGTTCGGCATGTAATCGTTGTTCAGCGACCACTGCATGACGCCGTCGATATTCGGCAAGGCCAGCGCAGCGGGCAGCGCGCCCTGGATCTGAGACAGAATCGCGGCCTGATCGTATTGGACGCCACCATTCGAACCGAATATATTGTTGGCCGTGCCGCTGGCGCCGCCGTTCGACGGTTCGCCGACGACGACCTGGACAGTTTCCGGGATGCACAGCGTCGCTGCGCCGGCACAGGTGCCCTTGACGGTATTGCTCAGGGCCTTGGCAATCTGCGAAAAGAACTGCGGCGAGTTTTCCTGCACCCCGCCCACGGTCCAGCCGCCCGAATTGTAGGTCTGCGCCAGGACGTAATCGACGTCGCCCGCCGCGAGCGCGGCACCGTATTGATTGCTGTTTCCGCCCGAGCTCAGCCCGAGGTTGGTCGGGCTGTTCGGGTCCACGTTCGCTCCGTCTGTCGTGATGACCTGGGGCGCGATCGAGACGATGAGGCCCTGGCTCTTGAATCCGTACGCGAGCTTCTCGATCGTTGCGCTGTCGATGGAGTTTTCAAGATCCAGGTCGACCCCGCTGATCGTTCCTCCACCTTGCAGTTGGTTGTTGTACAGATTGATCTGCGCACTGACGTTGGCAACGATCTGGTTTGCCGTCTGGGCATTGATGGTGGCTGGTGTCGCGTACTGCCCGCCGATGCTCAGCAGATTGATCGTACCGGCGCCTTCGCCGTTGCTCGCGGTCTGTACCGCGTGCAGGGATGCGGAGCTGATCGAAGGGCCGCTGAGGTCGGCGAAGGCGAATACGACCATATTGGACGCAGCATAGCCATCCGCCGTGATCGAGCCCAGGGACCCGCTTGCGTCGAGTTGCACGTAGGACGCCTTGATCATCGCCGACGGCGCGACCGCAACCGATACGGTACCGACCAGGGAATTTCCCGAGGTCAGCTTGGCCAGGTAATTTCCGGGAGATGCCTGACCTGCGTCAATGACGAGATTCGTGACCGACGACGTGGCCGAGCCCGAGCCGCTCGGAACGCTGGATGTCACCAAGCGCGCGGTGGGCAGCGCGGAAACCGTCGTGTTGCTTCCGGAGGCACCGCCGGTCGCTCCGGCCCGTTCAACGCCCACAGCCAGCCCAAGGTTCGATGCCGAACCGACGCCACGGTCGACGAGCACGCCGATATCGGTCGTCTTCCCGGGGCTGAGCTGCGCCGCGTAGCGGGTGAGCGAGACGACCGTCCCGTTCGGCAGAAGGGTCGCCCCGTCAGGCAAGGCGATCGCGCTTGGGGGCGCGCCGCCGCCGCCGCCGCCGCAACCCGCCAGGCCAACACAGAGCAGCGCGGATGCGGCGAGCGTAGATAAACCGTTTCTACGTGTCATCATATTTTCTCCCTGTGGGTGTGCCGCGCCTGGAACAACGCTGCGCGACGTCGTTCGAGGATAGCAAGGCGCAAATTCTTCATAGGGTCATCTCACGTGATCCACCGGTGATTTTCGAGGGGTGTTTTTATAAAATCAGTGGCAAATCCGCGTGGCGCCTTTCCGGCCTGTCCTGAATATTCGCTGCGAGGCCGCACGGCACACGGCTCGGCGCGCTCGGCCGGGACGCTGGGATGCACCCCGCCCACCGTCAGCCCTTCCTCGCTTCATTCGAACCTGAACGCACCGGCGAGTTCAAACGCCGGCGGCACGAACGCCACGGTCGCCTCGCGCCGAGCCCATGGCGGCTCCGCGGACGAGAGCCCCATTGCCGAAGCCTTGCGACGGCCGGCCGGCCGTTTCCAGCCGCAAGGGCTGCGGCTCGATCTGGAGACCGTCTTGCAGCGAAGGGCCGCTGGCGAACCGAGCAAGTCGGGCCAGGACAGGGCTGCGCCGACCAGGCCGCAGGCGACGGCCAACATGTTGAAATATGAAATACGTGTAAGATCGAATAAGCTGATGTGTCTTTATAAAACAAGTGTTGTCAAAGTGCTCCGCGGCCCGCACGGACACACCGCAGCAACTCGGCGCCCCTCAGGAGAAGAGAAGTGTTCAAGCACATGCGCATCGGGATTCGCCTCGGTCTTGGCTTCGGCTTCATGGCCTTGCTGGTTTTGTTGCTCGCCTCGGTTTCGGCGTGGAGTCTTCATTCCATGAAGGGAGCGACCGACGAGGCCACCAGGCGCGCTTGGCCGGAAGCACACCAGATCGGTCGGATGCGCATCGACCTGGACCAGATTTCGAGCGACTGTCGCGACCTCTTGCTCAGCACCGACGCGACCGAGCAGGCTCAGCTGAGGTCGGCCATGCTGGTCGATCTGCGTGCCTACGACCAGCTCGTCGTCAAACTGCGCAGCATCGCGCACAGCCCGCGCATCCTGGAGAAGATGTCGCGACTCGACGCCGAGGATGCGACCCTCACGAACGCCGTCCACGCGTGCCTGGCCGCGCAGGCGAGCGGCGGGTCTTCTCTGGATGTGTTCCGGTCCCAGGTCAAGCCCGTAGAGGCCGCGCTGCGCAGCGACCTCGGAGGCATCGACCAGGTCGCGGTCGGCCATTTCGGCCAAGCCACGACGGACGCCGATTCGGCCTATTCGTCTGCGATTGCGGTTGCGCTGGCAACGACCGCGATCGCGATGGCGCTGGCCATCGTCGCCGGCCTGCTGATCACACGCTCGATCACGAGACCCCTGGCCCAGGCTGTCGACGTCGCGCAAAAAGTCGCCGGCGGGGATCTGACCGCATCGGTGCGGGCCGAATCGCGCGACGAAACCGGCATGCTGCTGAAGGCGCTGTCGGAAATGGTCGCTCGTCTGACCACGACGCTGTCCTCGGTGCGTTCGGCGGCGGACAATCTCTCGGCTGCGTCCGAGCAGGTTTCGAGCACCTCGCAGAGCCTCTCGCAAAGCGCGTCGGAGCAGGCAGCGTCGGTCGAGGAAACCTCGGCCACGCTGGAACAGTCGACCGCGTCGGTCAAGCAAAGCGCGGACAACGCACGGATGACCTCGACCATGGCCCAGCAGGCTGCCCAACAGGCGCGCCAAGGCGGCGACGCGGTGGGCAGGACCGTGTCCGACATGCAGGCGATCGCCGAGCGCATCACCATCGTCGACGACATTGCCTATCAGACCAACATGCTGGCGTTGAACGCCGCCATCGAGGCCGCGCGCGCCGGCGAGCACGGCAAGGGCTTCGCCGTCGTCGCCGCAGAGGTTCGAAAGCTGGCTGAGCGCGCGCAGGTCGCGGCCAAGGAAATCGGCGAACTCGCGGCGGGTTCGGTCAAGCAGGCCGACAGCGCGGGCGAATTGCTCCAGCAAATGGTCCCGGCGATCACGAAGACCTCCGAGCTGGTCGATGAGATCGCCGCGGCCAGCGACGAGCAGGCGACAGGAATCCAGCAAATCAACCAGGCCGTCGCGCAGGTCAGCGCGGCAACGCAGCAGAACGCCTCGGCCTCAGAGCAACTGGCCGCGACTGCCGAGGAAATGAGCGCGCAGGCGCAGGATCTGCAAGCCGCAGTGGCCCGATTCCGGCTCGCGGGCGATATGCCCGCCGCAGCCGCGTCGGCACGCCAGCCGGACCGCGGGGCCGCCGCAGCGAAACCCGGGCGCGGTGGAACGCCCAAGGAACAGGCCGTCGGCGAGCAAGCGCCAGAAGGCGGCTTCGTCCGCTTTTGAGCAGCCCCGGGGCCGGGCTGCGCCCAGCCCGCCCCGCGTTGCACCTGCCCGCGCCGCGCTGCCCGCCGCACCTGCCGCGGCACGCGCCGTGCGACCGCAACGCCGAAGATGCGACGCCCGGCTTGGCGAGCGGAGGCGCCGCTTCCGACCCTGAGCAGTCTTTCGACCGATTCCTTTACTCAGCAGGCCAGCGCCGTGCGGCGTGCAATACCCGCAGCAATCCATGTCACTTCGCCGCGGTCGTGAACGCAATTCTTGTCACCGCCCCGCCGACGCTTCGATCGAGGCAAGCCGTCGCCTTGCGCTCATGAATTAACGCACATACACTAAAGTGCATGAAGGTGCGCTACACCTGGGACGAAGCCAAGCGGCGTGCCAACCTGGCGAAGCACGGACTCGACTTCGCTCAGGCTGCCGAGGTCCTGGAGTCGCGCTTTCGATTCGATGTCGCCATCGTGCGGGCCGGCGAAGCGCGCACGCTGTCGATGTCCTATGCGCTGGGCTTCCTGGCCGTGCTGACGGTGGTGCATACCGGGCGCGATGGCGCTACGCGCATCATCAGCTTTCGCCGGGCAAGCCAAGAGGAACGCGAGGTGTACCGTGACTGGCTCGAAAACGAATGCGATGAACCGTAAGGCGGTGCTGGATGCCGTGAAGGCGATCCCGACCGGAGCAGATCACGCCTGGGACGGCCTGAGCGAGGACGACCGCCCGGCCACGGCGGCGGAACTGAACGCCGCGCTGGAAAGCGACCGGCGCCGCCGTGGCCGCCCGAAACTGGAGCGCCCGAAGGTCTCAATCACCCTCCGGGTGGATGCGGACGTGGCCGACGCCCTGCGCGCCAGCGGCAAGGGGTGGCAGACCCGCATGAATGACGCCCTCAAGGAATGGCTGCGCGAACATCCGTCCGCGTAGCTCCCCGAGGGCGACTTGTTCACGGCTCCATCTTCTCTTGAGAAAACGCAGGGCCGCCCCAAGTTTTCTCGACCCCCACGGGGGGCGGGCTGGGCGCAGCCCGGCCCTGGGGCGCTCAAAACTTGGAGCCTCCACCAAACCCGGAGCGGTTCAATGCTCAGCGTCGAATGAATAGGCCCGCTCCACGCTCGCGACCCTGACCTCGTAGCGCTCGTACCAACGCGCCTGGCCGCTTCCTTGCGCCACCTGATGTTCGAGGTTGGCTTTCCACGCGCGGATGGCCTCCAGCGAGTCCCAGTAGGACACCGTGATGCCGAATCCGCTGCTGTCGCGGGCGCTCTCGACCCCGAGGAAGCCCGGCTGTGC
>JAJZHS010000267.1 GCA_021798395.1 Pseudomonadota bacterium | reverse complement strand
CGAAGCGATGCTGCTTGGCCAGGCCAAAGTGCTCGACGCGCTGTTCATCGACCTGTTGACGAAGGGCCTTGCGGAAGGCGGCGGCTTGACCGCGAAGCGTGACTACCTGCCGCTG
Source organism: Pseudomonadota bacterium (assembly GCA_021798395.1). GTDB lineage: Bacteria > Pseudomonadota > Gammaproteobacteria > Burkholderiales > Burkholderiaceae_C > Thiomonas_A. The sequence goes on along the minus strand of JAJZHS010000267.1, from coordinate 3,950 downwards.
GCGCTGAAGGCACAGGCGCAATCTCGCGCGACGATCCAGGCGCTGATCGAAGCCAAGCAGCCGCGGTCATTCATCGTCGCGCAGCAGGCCAACGTCGCCGGCGGGCATCAGCAAGTTAACAACGGCACGCCTTCACACGCGCCCGCGAACCCGACGAGCAGACCGGCAAACGAACTTTTGGAGCGTGCGAGCGATGAGCAAGCGCAGTGGGTGGACGCCGGAGCGCAAGCAGCGCCAGCGCGAAGCGATCGAGCGATGGAAGCCGTGGGAGTCGTCGACCGGCCCGCGCAGCGCCGCAGGAAAGGCGCAGTCGTCGCAGAACGCAATGAAGCACGGCCTGCGCAGCGCCGAAGAACGTGAGCTGCTGCAGATGCTGCGAGACGCGCTGCGCGAGCAGCGAGCGCGGCTGAGCGGCCGCTGACCCCAACGAGACCCACCATGGCCCGAAGCATTTCGCCAGCTGCGCTCGCTGTTCTGCAAGGCATGCAGCACCGGTGGCCGCCGCAGTTCCCGCCGCGGCGCACCTTGCTCACCGACCACGGCCAGCGCGAGCTCGACGTCCCCGCCGACCGCGCCGCGTGGACCGGCGAGCACTGGCAGCAGTACGCGCTGCACCTCGAGCGCGCCGGCGCCGAGCTGGCGGACGACGTGCGCAAGCTGCGGCAACGCGTTGCCGTGCTTCAGTCGACGAGCCGCGGCCGGCGCCGTGGGGATCTATTCCCGGACTGGCTGGCGCCGGATTGGGCGCCGAAGCGCAGGCCCGGCGCGCCGATCGCGGAGAGCACGCGCATGGCGATGCGGATCCTGCATATGCGCGCCGAGATCAGCTGCAGCACCGGGCGCGAGCTCACCGACCGCGAGGCGATCGCTGAGTGGAACAGCCGTTCACGCCGGGCTGGGCGCGTGGCCGAATCGGAGCGCAAGGCCGTGGCCGAGGCTATGCGCCGCGTCCAGAAAGCGCCACAAAAATACCGCCGCGCGCTGCGTTAGTTTCGTGGTTCAAACGGGCCGATAGTTGCTGCATCGCGAACCACAAGGACGCAGCATGGAACCCCTTCAGATCCTTCGCAAGCCAGCAGTCAGCGCCGTGACCGGGTTGTCGATTTCGTCGCTGGATCGGATGGTGGCAGCGGGTCAGTTCCCCCGCCCGATTCGGCTGTCGCAGCGCACGGTGGGCTGGCCCGCCGGCGATGTGCAGGCGTGGATCGCTGACCGCGCTGCGCAGCGCGACACGGCCCGCGCGGCCTGACGGGGGCGGCTATGCGTACTGACATCACACCCAACCCGCCTGTCGGCGTTCTCCCGGACGTTCGGAGCTGCACAGCGCTCTATGCTCCGCGGACGTCGACGGGTGCTGTCGCCCTGGCGGGCTCGCCTTCACGTTTGCCGGTCGTCGGCTGGGCGGTTGACGCGTACTGCAACGTGCGGCCCGTCGTTCCGTTCGGGCGCGCGAGTGACGACTGCGATGCTGTGGAGTTCAACGACGTGGATGGAGTATGGGTTGTCTCCGAGGACGGCCGGTCGTTCCCTAGCGTTGCGGAATGGTTGGCTCACGTGCGCGCCGAGCAGGCCGAGCAGAACCGGCGAAACGCCGCGCGAGAGCGCGCGCGTCAGCATGACGCCGGCCTGATCTGAAGGACCCCCATGAACACTCCCGATCCCGTTGCGCAGATGCGCGCCCTGGTCGACGCCTCGGGCCAGATTGAATACCGCGTCATCGAGCTGCCGATGGCCGCTCGGCTCGGCGACGAGCTGCGCGACCTGATGCAAGCCGCCTGGGAAGAAACGCGCATGCCGTGGCTTCCCGCGCGGTGCTCCCCAGACCAAGGCTTGCTTCAAGTCGTGGAGCAGATGGGCGGCCTGATCACGCTTGCGCTATACAGCGCCGACGATCGCCTTGTCGGCTTCGCACTCGCCCACGTCCACCGCGACGTTTTCAGCGAGATCGTGATGTGCGACGGCCTCGCGCTGCACGTGGTCGACCAGCACCGCAGCGGCAACCTGATCCGGCATCTGCTCGAGGTCTTGGCCCTCGCGGCGAAGACCCGCGGCGCGACGCTGATGCAGTGGTGCGCGCCAGTCGGGACTGCGCTCGACCAGCACTTGAGCGCGTCATCTTGCACGCGACAGGGCCGCGCCTTCTACGCCGCCGAGATCTGATCACCCCCGCCATCTGAAAGGAAACCACCATGCCGGCAGCAAGTGCAGCAAGCACCGCGTTTAGCGCGTTCGGCGCGTACCAGAAGGCCAGCGCGGTAAAGAGCGCACTGCAGTCGCAAGCGCAGGCCGCGACGTGGGATCAAGCGATCCGTCAGCAGCAAGCGCTCGAGCAACAGCAGGCCGGCGCCGCCGAAGCCACACAGTCGGGCCTGAAGTACGGCGCGCTGTACGGCCAGGAACGCGCAGGCATGGCCAGCGACGGCGTGCAGCTCGACAGCGGCAGCGCTGCAGCCGTGGCGGCCAGCACGAAGCTGGTCAGCTCGATCGACGCGGCCACGATCCAGAACAACGCGAACCGCGAATCCTGGAACTACCAGGTCGCAGCGGCCGATTTCGGCAACAAGGCGGCGCTGAAGGGCGCCGGCGCGGATTCGATCACGCCGATCACGTCAGCGGCGAACAGTCTGCTCACCAGCGCCAGCAAGGTATCGAGCACCTGGGGCAAGCCCACCCAGCCGGGCGCGCCGGTGACGATCAACGGGCAAGGGCTGGCTGGCGCCTACGCCAACCCCTACAACCCCAGCCAGGTCTCGAACGACCCCAGCGCGTGGGACACGCAGACGCCGTACTGATCGGCGCGTGGGCGGTGCGCGCGGCTTGTCATTCGCCGCGCCGCACCCACGCCACCAGCTTGCCGAACGTCGCGTCGTAGGCAAACGCGACGACCAGCGCCAGCACCGAAAGCGGCGCGCCATGCGTGAACCACCACCCGGCCGACCAGCGGCGGCACTCGCCGTATTGCAGGCAGTGACCAGCACCCGCGAAGCCCAGCGCCGCCGCGATGCCAAGCGCGATCGCGATCAGGAACGCAACGCGCTCGAAGCGGCGGTGGAGTAGTCGGCGCGGCGGCCGCGGTGCGGGCTTTGGCTGCCGCTGCGGCGGCGGCGAAGGGGCGGCCGTTGGCTGGAAGCGTTGCAGCCAGCGCTTCGGGCCGCGGCTTGTCAGCGCGACACGCGTCTTCCAGACCGCCTCGGGCGTGTGCGTGCCGGCGTGCCTGATGGCGACGAACAGTAGATCGAGCAACCGCGCGGCCGCTGCCTTATCGTCTGCGGCAACGCCGCGCTGGGCGATCTCTCGGGCGAGGAACGCACGCACTGCGTCGATCAACGGGGGCTTTCGCGCGAGCCTCAAGCAGTCATCCCAGTAGGCTTGCCAGCCCGCCGCCAGTTGCTCGATCTCCTGCTGGTCTGCGGGCGACAGGTTCTCGGCGTTGCTCATGGGTGCTGACCTCGGACCCCTTGCCTGGATGAGTCGTTGGCGCAGCCATAGTCGACCGCGCGCTGCCTCGGGGCATCGGCATAGCGTGGACGTTTCGCCACGGCCAGGTCAGCGCGCCGAGGCAATGCGCCGCGGTTGGCACCACCGTACCGCCAATCCACCGCGCTGGCGCGCCTTGTGGGTTGGCTGGAGACAGGTCGCATTCGGGGAAGGAAGCAGGTGGTAAAACCACCGCATGAATTAACGGTGGAAGCTGATGGTTGCCATGTACGTAACGATTGCCGTTGCGATGGCAGTTAAGGCATGGCTTAATATTTTATCAAGGACGTTATTTAGCCCTTGCCGCAATCTGGAAAAAAGCCAGCGCCTGCTGGCGGCTAGTTGCGAAGTGAATTTATATTTTAATATCTCTGCGCGAAGTGCCTTCGATACTATTGAGTGCGATTTATGGTTTTTGATTGTAATAGTATCTTGGGTAATGTTTGTGTCGCGCAGTATTAGCGACGATACAA
>JAJZHS010000266.1 GCA_021798395.1 Pseudomonadota bacterium | reverse complement strand
CCGCCGACCGCGCCGATCGCCGGGCCGATCAGGAACACGCTGACGATGACCCGGTTGACGTTGATGCCCATCAGCCGCGCCGCGTCCTGGTCGCTGGCCGTGGCGCGCATCGCGGTGCCGTAGCGGGTGTGGTGCACGAACCAGTACAGCAGCGTCATCAGCAGCGCCGAACCGGCGATGATCAGAACCTGCACCAAATCGATTCGGGCGCCGGCGAAGGCCCACTCGGTGGCAGGAAGAAGATTGCTCGGGAACACCCTGATCTGCGGGCCCCAGATCAGCATCAGGCCGTTCTCGATGAACAGCGACGCGCCCAGCGCCGAGACCACCGCCGACAGCCGGTCGGCCCGGCGCAGCGGCCGGTACGCGGTGAACTCCAGCGCGATTCCCGCGACGCCCACGACCACCGCGGCGGCGATGAACGCGCCGCCCAGCAGCAGCAGCTGGTGCTGCCCCGAACCGGTGCCCGAACCCAGCGCGACCAGCCCGATGTAGGCGCCGAAAATGCACAGATCGCCGTGCGCGAAATTGATCAATCGCAGCACGCCGTAGACCATGGTGTAGCCGAGGGCGATCAGCGCGTAGATGCCGCCGACCGTCAGGCCGTTGACCAGCTGCTGCAGCACGGTGCTCAGCATCGGTTGTCTCCCATTCATGGGGCGGGCCGCGGCGCGGCCCGCTTGGCGCGGCGGTCAGTGCCGCCGCGCTCGTTGCCGTACTTTGCCGTACTCAGTGGCCTGCCGCGGCCGCCGGGTAGGTGATCTTGTAGCTGCCGTCGGCCATCACCTCGAACGCCACGTAGGGGCTGCCGGTGCGCTCGCCGACCGCGTTCCACGAGAAAGTTCCGGTCAGGCCCTCGAAGTTCTTCAGCTGGTGCAGCGCCGGAATCAGCTTGGCCGGAGCCACGCTGTGGATCTTCTCGGCGGTGGCCAGCACCGCGCGCAGGCCGTCGGCGTTGGTCAGCGTGAAGATGCTCGGCGGCATGTGGCCGTAGGCCTGGTGGAACTGCTGCAGGAACTGCTTGGCCACCGGGTACGGCAGATCCTGCGGCGCCGGCACGTTGATGATCACCGCGCCCGCCGCGGAGTTGCCGGCGATCTTCGCGAACGCCACGTTCTGGTTGGCGTCGCCGCCGATGAACTCGGCCTTCATGCCCAGCTGGGCCATCTGCGCCTTGATCAGGCCGCCGTCGGTGTAGTAGCCGGAGAAGTACACGGCCTGCGGCTTGAGCGCCGCCAGCTTGGTCAGCACCGGGGTGTAGTTCTGCGAGCCGGCGCTGATGTAGGCCTTGTCGAGCACCGTGACGCCGTCCTTCTTCGCGTCGGCGATGACCGCGTCGGCCAGTCCGGTGGCGAAGCTCGAGTGGTCGGTGACCACGGCGATGCGCTTGAGGCCGCGGGCCTTGAAGTAGCCGGCGGTGAACAGCGCCTCGGCGCTGTTCGGCGGCGCGTTGCGGAAGAAGGTCTTGAAGCCGTGCGCGGTCAGCTCGTCGCTGGTGCCGTCGGAGGTCTGGATGACGTTGGCGCGCGCGTACAGCGGCTCGGCGGCCAGCGCCGCGCCGCTGGTGTAGCTGCCGACGACCGCGAGCACGCCGTCGTTGATCAGCTGGCGGGCGCAGATCGCCGCCGGCGCGGCTTCACCCTGGTCGTCGCAGACCTGCACTTTCAGCGGATGGCCGAGCAGCCCGCCCTTGGCGTTCTGCTGCTTGACCAGCAGCTTGACCGCGTCGGCGATGCCCTGGCCCTCGTTGGCGTACTGCCCGGTGATCGGCGCCTGTACGCCGATGGTGATCGGGCTGGCGGCCTGCGCCGCGCCGAACGCCGCGGCCAGCAGGCCGAACAGCACCGTCTTGCCCAAACCTTGCATTTCCGTCTCCTTAGGTGAACGTCACGATGTCGCTTCCGACCGGCGCGACAGAACCCGCACCATACCTTGTGCACCGGAATTACGCATTAAGGTTGCACTTTTCTATTTGTAAAGTGCATCACTAAAACATAACAGGCTTTACTTTTGAACGGTCAGGTGCAACCATCGGCGACTCCGATTCACCCGGAAGGTACAACCATGACCGTGACGACCATCGGCGTCAAAATCGACGAACAGGTGCGGCTGCGCATCAAGACCGCGGCGCAGGCGCACGGGCGCACTCCGCACTACGTGGTCAAGCAGCTGATTCTGCAAGGCCTCGAACGTCTCGAGCGCGGCGACGCGCTGGAGCCCGCCGACGCCGACGCCGACCTGCTTCCTCCGCCGCCGGCCTCGTCGGATGCGCCGGTGGTGCCGTTCCTCGAACTGGCGCAGGACGTGCAGCCGCAGACCGTGCTGCGCGCGGCGATCACCGCCGCGTACCGGCGCCCCGAAGTCGAATGCGTTCCGGCGCTGCTGGCGCAGGCCGAGTTGCCGCCCGAACTTGCCCATGCCGCCGCCGACACCGCGCGCGCGCTGGCCGGCCGGCTGCGCGGCAAGAAGCGCGGCGGACTGGTCGAGAACCTGCTGCAGGAATACGCACTGTCGAGCCAGGAAGGCGTGGCGCTGATGTGCCTGGCCGAAGCGCTGCTGCGCATCCCGGACACCGCCACGCGCGACGCGCTGATCCGCGACAAGATCGGCTCGGGCGACTGGCAGAGCCACCTCGGCGGCGGCCGCTCGCTGTTCGTCAACGCCGCCACCTGGGGCCTGCTGCTGACCGGGCGGCTGACCGCGACGAGCAGCGAGGCGCGGCTGAGCTCGCTGCTCAGCCGGCTGGTGGCGCGCAGCGGCGAACCGGTGGTGCGCGGCGGCGTGAACATGGCCATGCGGCTGATGGGCGAGCAGTTCGTGCTCGGCCAGACCATCGCCGAGGCGCTGGCCAACAGCCGCAAGTGGGAAGCCAAGGGATTCCGCCACTCGTACGACATGCTCGGCGAGGCGGCGCTGACCGCGCACGACGCGACGCGCCACCTGCGCGACTACGAGCAGGCCATCCACGCCATCGGCAAGTCGGCGCAGCGCCGCGGCATCTACGAGGGCCCGGGGATTTCGATCAAGCTGTCGGCGCTGCACCCGCGCTACGCCCGCGCGCAGCGCCAGCGGGTGATGGACGAGCTGCTGCCGCGGCTGCAGCAGCTGGCGCGGCTGGCGCGCAGCTACGACATCGGGCTGAACATCGACGCCGAGGAGGCCGACCGCCTGGAACTCTCGCTCGACCTGCTCGAGAGCCTGTGCTTCGACCCCGCGCTGCAGGGCTGGAACGGCATCGGCTTCGTCGTGCAGGCCTACCAGAAGCGCGCGCCGTACGTGCTCGACTTCCTCATCGACCTGGCGCAGCGCTCGCGGCGCAGGCTGATGGTGCGGCTGGTCAAGGGCGCGTACTGGGACAGCGAAATCAAGCGCGCGCAGCTCGACGGGCTGGAGGACTTCCCGGTGTACACGCGCAAGGTGCACACCGACGTGTCGTACCTGGCGTGCGCGCGCAAACTGCTGGCGGCGCCGAACGCGGTGTTCCCGCAGTTCGCCACCCACAACGCGCACACGGTGGCTGCGATCCACGCCATGGCCGGCGGCAACTTCTACCTCGGCCAGTACGAGTTCCAGTGCCTGCACGGCATGGGCGAGCCGCTGTACGAGGAAGTCGTCGGCGCCGCGGCGCTGAACCGGCCGTGCCGCATCTACGCGCCGGTCGGCACCCACGAGACGCTGCTCGCCTACCTGGTGCGGCGGCTGCTCGAGAACGGCGCCAACACCTCGTTCGTGCACCAGATCAACGACCCGAAAATCGACCTCGACGCGATCGTCGCCGACCCGGTCGCGCTCGCCCGCCAGGTGCAGCCGATCGGATCCCCGCATCCGAAGATCGCGCTGCCGCGGGCGCTGTTCGGCGCCGCGCGCGACAACTCGACCGGCTTCGACCTGAGCAACGAGCAGCGCCTGGGGTCGCTGGCCGCCGCCGGACTGGCCGGGCTCGACACGGCCTGGCGCGCGCAGCCGCTGCTGGCCGACGGCGACGTCGACGGCGCGCCGCGCGCAGTGCCCAACCCGGCCGACGCGCGCGACGTCGTCGGCCACGTGGTCGAGGCCGACGCCGCGGTGGTCGACC
>JAJZHS010000017.1 GCA_021798395.1 Pseudomonadota bacterium | reverse complement strand
CGCGCCGAGCGCGCGGTGGTCGCGCTGGCCGCGCGCGCCGCCGTCGGCGCGGCGTGCCTGCAGTACCTGAACCGGCTGTCGGATCTGCTGTTCGTGCTCGCGCGCATGCTCAACCGCGGCGTGGCCGAACAGCAGTGGCAGCACGACGCCGGCGAAGCCACCGATCCGGGGCGCTGATGGCCGCGCTTCGCGCCGCATTTCCCGAGCGCATCGTCTGCCTGACCGAGGAGCCGACCGAGGTGCTGTATGCACTCGGCCAGCAGCACCGCATCGTCGGCATTTCCGGCTACACCCAGCGCCCGCCGCAGGCGCGGCGCGACAAGCCGCGGGTCAGCGCGTTCACGTCGGCACGCATCGATCCGATCGTGCAGTTGCGCCCTGACCTGGTGATCGGCTTTTCCGACATGCAGGCCGACATCGCGCAGCAGTTGCTGCGCGCCGGAATCGAGGTCTGGATCGCCAACCACCGCAGCGTCGCCGGAATCCTCGGCTATGTGCGGCGGCTGGGCGCGCTGGTCGGCGCCGACGCGCAGGCACGGCGCTACGTGCGCGAACTCCACGCCGGCATCGACTCGGTGCGTGCCGCGGCGACGCAGCTGCCGCGGCGGCCCAGGGTCTATTTCGAGGAATGGGACGAGCCGCGGATCTCGGCCATCGCCTGGGTCAGCGAACTGATCGGCATCGCCGGCGGCGACGACATCTTCCCCGAGCTGGCGCGCCAGCCGCTGGGGCGGGACCGCATCGTCGTCGATGCGCGGCAGGTCATCGACGCCGCGCCCGACATCATCATCGGATCGTGGTGCGGTCGTCGCTTCGCCCGCGCACGGGTGGCCGCGCGCGCCGGATGGGACACGATACCGGCGGTGCGCGACGGCGAGCTGCATGAAATCCGCTCGCCGCTGATCCTGCAGCCGGGGCCGGCAGCGCTCGGCGACGGGCTGGCGGCGCTGCACGCCGTCATTGCGCGCTGGAGCGCGCGTCAACCGAGGAACGGACCATGATGAACGACGAGACCACGTTCAAGGCCCTGTTGGTGGCCGCCGCCGGGCAGCGTGCCGAGCTGGTCGAGCTCGACGCGTCGGCGCTGCCGGCGGGTGACGTCGAGATCGACGTCGACTATTCGAGCCTGAACTACAAGGACGCGCTGGCGGTGACCGGGCGCGGCGCGGTGCTGCGCACCTGGCCGATCGTGCCTGGAATCGACCTGGCGGGGCGGGTGCGGCGCAGCGCCAGCGCGCGGTGGCGCGTCGGCGACCGGGTGGTGGTCAACGGCTGGGGCCTGGGCGAGACGCACTGGGGCGGCTTCGCCGAACGCGCGCGGCTGAGCGCGGAGTGGCTGCTGGCGCTTCCCGCGGGCTTTGATGCGTGGCACGCAATGGCCGTGGGCACGGCCGGGTTCACGGCCGCGCTGTGCGTGCAGGCGCTGCAGCGTCACGGCCTGCAGCCCGGCGACGGTCCGGTGCTGGTCACCGGCGCCAGCGGCGGGGTCGGCTCGATCGCCGTGCGGTTGCTCGCCGGGCTCGGCTTCCAGGTTGCCGCGTCGAGCGGCAAGCCCGAGCAGGCGGCGTGGCTGCGCGCGCTCGGCGCCGCCGAGGTCGTCGATCGCGCCGGCCTGGCCGTTCCGGGCAAGCCGCTGCAAAGCGAGCGCTGGGCCGGGGTGGTCGACGCCGTCGGCAGCAGCACCCTGGCCAACGCCTGCGCGCAAACGCGCTGGCACGGTGCGGTGGCCGCCTGCGGGCTGGCGCAGGGCGCCGATTTCCCCGGCTCGGTGATGCCCTTCATCCTGCGCGCGGTCACGCTGTACGGCATCAACTGCGTGTTCGTGCCCAACGCCCAGCGCGCCGGCGCGTGGGAACTGCTCGCCCGCCACGTGCCTCCGGCGCTGCTCGACACCATCGCCACCGAAGTGGCGTTGAGCGAAGTCGACGCGCTCAGCGACGCATTGCTCGACGGCCGCCGCCACGGCCGCGCCGTGGTCGATGTGCGACGCTGATGCGATGTCGGCGCAGCGCGACGACAGCGACGCCGAGCTCGGGCGCAGGATCTGCGCCGTGCTGCGCGAGTCGCGCGTGTCGCTGAGCGTCAGCGACTTGCAGGGCTGGTTGCTGCAACAGGGCTGCCGGGTGTCGGCGCGGCGGCTGCGCGCGCTGTGCCTGGCGCTGGAGCGCTGGGGCGCGGTGCGCCGGCGCCCGGCCGCGTTCCTGCGCTTTGTCTGCGGCGACGGCGGCGATGCCTTGCCCGACGCGTTCGACGCCGCGCCGCAGCCGCCGCGCGTGGCCTGGGGGCGGGTGCCTTCGGTGTTCGACCTCGGCCGCGCGATGCACGAACACGCTGCGTGCCGCTCGTCGGCGCGCGCCGGCGACTGATCCGGCGCGTCAGACTTCGATGAACAGGCCCTGCTGTTCGCGCTCGAAGTGGTGTTCGAGCAGGTGCTTGAACGGCGCCAGCGCATCGAGCAGCGCCAGGCGCAGACGCGCGTCTGCGCAGCGCCCGGGCAGCGGCGCGAGCAGTTCGAGCAGGTCGGCGTGCAGGGCCTCGAGCTTGGCGTGTTCGGCCAGGTAGACGCGTGCCGGCCAGCGCGCGGCCGGCCCCAGCCGCGGAATCAGCGCCGTGTTCTCGCGCGCGATGTGCGCACCCTGCATCGCGCCCAGGCGGCGCAGCGCGTCGCGCGCCGCGGCGACTTCGCCGCCCAGCAGCTCGACGCGGACCTGCTCGAGCAAATCGCGCATTGCGTCGTGCTCGTCGCGCAGCGCGTCGTGTTCGTCGCGCAGCGCGTCGTGTTGGTCGCGCAGCGCACCGGATCGATCGCTCATCCGCGCGATCATAGCGCTTGCCCGGCCGGCTTGACCGCGATCAATCCCGGGCCCGGGACGGCGCCGCAGAATCGGCGTTTTTGCCCGGGAGGCCGACCGATGCTGCGCGCCGAGGATCTGTGGGACGACGTGCGCGCGTTGCGTGCCGCGTGCCCGCTGGTGCACAACGTGACGAATTTCGTCGTCATGAACTTCAACGCCAACCTGCTGCTCGCCGCCGGCGCGTCGCCGGTCATGGTGCACGCGCGCGAAGAAGTCGAGGACATGGCGCGGCTGGCCGGCGCCGTGGTGCTGAACATCGGCACCCTGCAGCCCGAGTGGGTCGAATCGATGCGGCTGGCGCTGCTGGCCGCGCGCGCCCGCGGCACCCCGGTGGTGCTCGACCCTGTTGGCGCCGGCGCGACCGCGTACCGGAAGGCCACGGTGGCCGCGCTGCGCCAGGCCGCCGAGCCCGACGTGCTGCGCGGCAACGCGGCGGAAATCATGGCGGTGGCCGGACACGAATCCGCCGCGCGCGGGGTCGACTCGCTGGCGCGGGCCGATTCGGCGTTCGACGCGGCGCGCGCCCTGAGCCGCGCCAGCGGTGCGGTGGTCTGCGTGTCCGGCGCGCGCGACTTGATCGTCGACGCGCGCGGCCGACTGGCGTGGCTGGACAACGGCCATGTCTGGATGACCCGCGTCACCGGAGTCGGGTGCGGCGCCAGCGCGCTGGTGGCCGCGTTCGCCGCGGTGCAGCCCGACCGCTGGCGCGCGACGGTGGCGGCGATGGCGTACCTGGGCGTGGCCGGGGAACTGGCTGCCGAACGCGCGCAGGCTGCCGGCGGCGGCGTCGGCAGCTTCCAGATTGCGCTGCTCGACGCGCTGCATCTGCTCGACGCGGACGCGTTCATCGCGCGCCTGCGGCTGGAGGCCGCCGCGTGAGCCGCGCCGCGGCCGACGCACTGCGCTTGTACCTCGTCGTCGGCGGCCTCGACGACGACGCGCTGCTGGCGGTGGCCGACGCCGCGCTGCGCGGCGGCGTGCGCTGCGTGCAGCTGCGCGAGAAGACCTTGGGAACGCGGGACTTCGTTGCGCGCGCGCAACGGTTGCTGCCCCGCTTGCGCCAGGCGGGCGTGCCGCTGATCATCAACGACCGGCTCGACGTCGCGTTGGCCTGCGGCGCCGACGGCGTGCACGTCGGGCAGGACGACATGCCGGTCGACATGGTGCGCAGGCACCTGCCGCGCGCCCTCGTCGGCCTGTCGGTCGGCTCGCTGGACGAACTCGACGCCGGCCAGGCGCTCGAAGTCGACTATTTCAGTCCCAGTCCCTTGTTCGCGACGCGCAGCAAGCCCGATGCCGGCGTGCCGCTGGGCCTGGCCACGCTGCGCGCAATGCGCGCGCGCTGCGCCAAGCCGCTGGTGCCGATCGGCGGCATCGACGCCGGCAACGCGGCCGCGGTGTTCGCCGCGGGTGCCGACGGCATCGCGGTCGTCAGCGCCATCGTCGGCGTCGACGATCCGTGCGCGGCCAGTTCCCGCCTGGCTGCGATCGCGCGCGCTTCAGCCGGCGCGCGTCACGGGGGCTGAAGCCGACGGATCGGCGACCGCGTCGGCGCCGGAGTCCGCGCCGCGCTGCGCGTCGAGGCCGAAGTCCATCCAGTCGTCGCCGAGCAGTTCGCACGGGTGCTGCGAGCGCTCCGAACCGTTGCCGCAACGCATCGAATCCGCCGCGCAATAGCGCTCGCAGCCCCAGCACACGCGCTCGGGGTGCGCCGGATGCAGTGGGAATCTGCGCCCCATCGCCGTCTCCGCGCGGGTTTCAGCGCTGCAGGCGCGCGCGCTTGCCCGGGCTGCCCTTGTGGGCGTCGGCGTCGGGCAGCGCCGGCTTGCGCTTGGTGATCGCCGGCCATTGCTTCGCCAGTTCGGCGTTCAGCGCGATGAACGCCTGCTGGTCGCCAGGGACGTCCTCCTCGGCGAAGATCGCTTCGGCCGGGCATTCGGGAACGCAGACCGCGCAGTCGATGCATTCATCGGGGTCGATGGCGAGGAAGTTCGGGCCTTCGCGAAAGCAGTCGACTGGGCAGACGTCGACGCAATCGGTGTATTTGCACAGGATGCAGTTTTCGGTGACGACAAAAGTCATGATGCACGCGTCCGGTTCACGGCGACAGTCTTCGAAATGGAGCGGAGTTCAAGCTTAGGCAAGCGCGCCGAAGTTGCCAACGATCGATTCGTCATATCGATGTGCGGCCCGGCGGCGGCCTGGCGCGCGTGTTGCGATCCGGCGCGGTCGTTCCATTTGAATAGGTACGCAAAATACTACATCAAATACCGCGCCGTGCCAAGCCACCACCCCATCGTCCGAAAGGCTTATGGACAGCGGCCGCATCGGCGCCTAGCCTTGATGCACGAGGGGCGGGGCGGTACCCGCCGGGGAAGTGCCATGCCCAATCCGATCGTGACCATCGGCGAACCGAACAGCGCGGCGCCGAGTTTCGAGGTTCCGCTGGAAATGCTCGCCGCGTGCCATGGCCGCGTGCAGGCGCAATGCGCGCTGTTGCGTCGGCTGGTGCCGCACGTCCAGGCGCACGGAATCGACGCGCAGGCCCGCGACGCGGCGCGCGGCGTGATGCGCTACTTCGACGAGGCCGCGCCGCAGCACCACGCCGACGAGGAGCGCGACCTGTTTCCGGCGCTGCTCGAATCGATGGCCGGGTCCGACCCGGTGTGCCTGCGCGAACTGACCGCCGCGCTCAGCGCCGAGCACCGCGCGCTGGAAGCGCTGTGGCGCGCGCTGCGCGACGCGTTGCAGCGCATGCTCGACGCGTCGCAGGCCCCGGACGCGGCGCTGGTCGAAGACTTCGTCGCGCGCTACCTGGCGCACCTGCAGCGCGAGGACGACGAGTTGCTGCCGATGGCCGCGCGCCTGCTCGACGACGATGCGCTCGCGCGCGTCGGCCGCGCGATGCGCCTGCGTCGTGGCATCGAACGCGTCGACTGACCCGGCGCGCACCCGCTTCCAAGGAGCCCCTGACATGACGGTCGACGAAGTCCAGCCGCGCGGGCCGTTGCCGCTGGTGTACGCCTGCTCGGGCTGCTCCAGCGCGGCCCAGCTTGCCAACCATCTCGCGGTGCGCCTGGACCGCAACGGCGAGGCCGAGATGTCGTGCATCGCCGGAGTCGGCGGCCAGGTCAAGCCGCTGGTGCGCCTGGCGCAGCGCGCCCAGGAGGACGGGCGCCCGATCCTGGCCATCGACGGCTGCGCGCTGGAGTGCGTGGTCCACGCGCTGGCCCAGGCCGGCGTCGTGCCCACGCGCCATCTGCAGCTGGCCGAGTCCGGCGTGCGCAAGCTGGCGCACGTCGACTTCGATCCGACCGAGGCCGCGATGCTGCTCACGCGCTGCAGCGCGCTGGCGCGCGAACTGGCCGTCGCTCAGTCCGGTGGCGCGTCGACGAACGCGCGCAGCGAAGGCAGCACGCAATCGGCCAGGGTGTCGCGGTCGAGTTCGGCGTAGAACGCGCGCCGCGCGCGGTCGAGCCGTGCGCGCAGCGCGCAGTTGGGCGTCAGCACGCAGGCGCCGGAGTCGGCGCGGAAGCACTCGGCCAGCGCCTGCCCTTCCTCGAGCCACGACAGCACCGTGCCGAGCCGGATCGCCTGCGGCGCGCGCGCCAGCGCCACGCCACCTCCGGCGCCGCGCGAGGTCTGCACGTAGCCGCCCGCGGCCAGGCGTTGCAGCACCTTGACCAGATGGTCGCGCGACACGCCGAGCTTGAGCGACAGCTCGGCGCTCGACCAGCTCGGGCGTTCGCTCGACGCCAGCACGAGCAGCGCGCGCAGGCCGAAATCGGAAAACGAGGTCAGTTTCATCGAAAGAGGTATTGCGGCTGCAACAATAGGCGCTTATAGTGGCATTCATTCTACCGATTCATTGCGTCCCTTGCGCATTCTGGAGAATTCACCATGAACACCGATTCCGCGAACTCCGCGCCGCTGCGCGACCAACGTCTGGGCGACATCGCGCGTACCCTGGCCGGAGCCACTGCGGTGCTGCGCCGCTACCGGCTCGATTTCTGCTGCGGCGGCGACGTCACGCTGCGCGACGCGGCGCTGCGCCGCGACATCGACGTCGACGCCGTCGAGGCCGAACTCGGCGCCCTCGACCCGGGCGCACCGCCTGCGCTTCCCGCCGCCGCCGGCGACCTGGTCGCGCACATCGTGACCCGCTTTCACGACGTGCATCGCGCCGAGCTGCCCGAGCTGATCACCCTGGCGGCGAAGGTCGAGCGCGTGCACCGCGAGCATCCGGCCGCGCCGCTGGGACTGGCCGACGCGCTGCAGCGCATGCGCGACGAACTGCTGCAGCACATGCAGAAGGAGGAGCAGATCCTGTTCCCGATGATGGCGGCGAACCCCGGCGCGCGGCTCGACCCGCCGATCCAGCGCATGCGCGACGAGCACGACGAGCACGGCGAGGCGCTGAGCGGTCTGTTCGCGCTGACCGACGAGCTCGCGCTGCCGGACGACGCCTGCAACACCTGGCGCGCCTTGTATCTCGGCCTGCGCAAGTTCACCGACGACCTGACCGAGCACATCCACACCGAGAACAACATCCTGTTCCCCCGGTTCGAATCGGGCGCGGCGCGCTGAGGCGATGGGCGCGGGCGACATCCGCGCGCTGCCGGCGGCGTGCACGGTGCCGCAGCCGACTTGATCCTTGTCAGCAAGCGGCCACGCGGCGCGCGCGGCGCGCGCGCCGCGCGCTACAGTGGCCGGCGTTGCGGCGCAGTGCGCCGAACCCCGCTCGCGGGGTCACGCGGAGAGCAATTCCCATGCAAGTAGTACACGGGCGCCGCAAGCCCGAGCTGGTCTGTCCGGCCGGCTCGCTGCGTGCGCTGCAGCTGGCCGTCGACGCCGGCGCCGACGCGGTCTATCTGGGGCTGCGCAACCAGACCAACGCACGCGCCTTTGCCGGCCTGAATTTCGACGATGCCCAGCTGCGCACCGGCGTACGTTATGCGCACGAGCGCAACGCGCGCGTGCTGATGGCGCTGAACACCTTCGCCGCGGCGACCGATCCGCAGCCCTGGTTCGACGCCGTCGAACGCGCCGCCGACCTCGGCGCCGATGCGCTGATCGTCGCCGACAGCGCCGTGCTCGCGTACGCCCGCCGCAAGCATCCGCAGCTTCGCCTGCACCTGTCGGTGCAGGCGTCGGCGACCTCGTACGAGGCGATCGAGTACTACCGGACGCGCTACGGCATCCAGCGCGCGGTGCTGCCGCGGGTGCTGACCCTGTCGCAGGTCGCGCACGTCGTGCGCAACACGCAGGCCGAGATCGAGGTTTTCGGTTTCGGCAGCCTGTGTGTGATGGTCGAGGGTCGCTGCGCGTTGTCGTCGTACGCCACCGGCTGCTCGCCGAACAACGCCGGAGTGTGTTCCCCGGCGGCCGCGGTGCGCTGGAACGAGCGCGACGACGGCGGCGTCGAGGCGCGCCTGGGCGGGGTGCTGATCGACCACTACGCGCCGGGCGAGCCGCGCGGCTACCCGACCTTGTGCAAGGGCCGGTTCGAGGTCGAGGGCAGCCGCGGCTACACCCTCGAGGAGCCGACCAGCCTGAACACCCTGGAATTGCTGCCCCAGTTGATCGAGCACGGCGTGGCCGCGATCAAGATCGAGGGCCGCCAGCGCAGCGCGCAGTACGTGGCCGAAGTCACCCGCGTCTGGCGCGAGGCGATCGACGCTGCCGCCGCCGAGTCGCGCTACGTGGTGCGCGAGGCGTGGAGCGCGCAGCTGGCGCGCTGGTCCGAAGGGCTGCAGCACACCCTGGGCGCGTACGAGCGCCCGTGGCGCTGAGGCGGAGCCAAAGCATGGAATCGATGCACGATTTCCGCGTCGCGCTGACGGTCGCGCCGCTGCAGTACTGGTGGCCGCGCGAGCGCCTGCTCGACTTCTACGCCGAGGTCGCCGACGGGCCGGCCGATACCGTGATCCTCGGCGAGGTCGTCTGCGCGCGCCGCCGCGAACTCAAGCACGAGGACTGGCTGGCGCTGGCGCGCGAACTGCGCGAGGCCGGCAAGGAGGTGCTGCTGGCCACGCCGACGCTGGTCATGGGCGAGGCCGACCTGCGCCTGGTGCGCGCGCTGGCGCAGCAGGCCGAATTCGCCGTCGAAGCCGGTGACGCGTCGGCGCTCGGCGTTCTGGTGCAGGCCGCCGAGCCCACCTTCGCGCTCGGCCCGCACCTGAACATCTACAGCCAGGAGGCGTTGCGCGAGCACGCCGTGCTCGGCGCCACGCGCTGGTGCGCACCGGCCGAGCTGGCGCTCGAAGCGGTCGCCCGCATCAACCCGGCGCAGGCTCCGGTCCCCGGGCGCGACGGGCCCCTGGCGACCGAGGTCTGGGCCTTCGGTCGCCTGCCGCTGGCGTTCTCGGCGCGCTGCTTCACCGCGCGCCACTACGGGCTGAACAAGGACAACTGCGATTTCCGCTGCCGCGACGACGCCGACGGCATGACCGTGCGCAGCGGCGACGGGCGTGACTTCCTGTGCCTGAACGGAACCCAGGTGCAGTCGGCCGGAGTGCATACCCTGCTCGAGCCGCCCGACGCGCTGGCCGCCGCCGGGATCGGCCGCCTGCGGCTCGCACCCTGCGCGCAGGGCTTCGGCCGCGTGCTCGACGTGTTCGACGCCGTCTACCGCGGCGCCATGCCGCTGCGCGACGCGCACGACGCGCTGGCCGAGCTGCCCTTGCCAGGCGCGATGATCGATGGATTTGCACGCGCGCGCGCCGGCATGGACGCGCTGCGCGGGGAGGCATGGACATGACGCCGCGCACCACGGCGGCCCCGCAGGTGGCCGCCCGCATTCTCGACACCGCGCTGCAGCTGGCCGCGCCGCTGCGCGGCCTGGTGCGACGCTTGCCGACGCAGCCGCCGTCGTGGCTGGCCGCCGCCGCGCTCGACCGCCTGCTGCTGCCGCGCATGGACGCCGACACCCTGCGCGCGTGCCGCGACCGCGTCGTCGAGCTCGAACTGACCGACCTCGGCGCCCGGGTGCGGCTGCGCTTCGACGGCACCCGCATGCGCGCCGCGTCCGGCGAGCCACAGCTTCGCGTGCGCGCCGGAACCCGCGCCCTGCTGCGGCTGGTGCGCGGCGAGGACGACGCCGACCGCCTGTTCTTCGACCGCGAGCTGGTCATGGAAGGCGACACCGAGTTCGGCCTGCTGCTGAAGAACCAGCTCGACGCCATCGGGCCGCTGTGGGGGTCGTGACGGCCCCGGAACCGGGCTGAGCCCGGACCGCGCCGGGGACGCGACGAAATGCAACGCCGGCTCGGGCCTGACGTGAACCTTGCGCCAAGTCAAAGGCGCACCGCCGCGGTGCGCCCTACAGTTTCGGTTCCTCGGTCCATCCACGCCATGAACGCCTCTGTCGCTCTGCGCCTGCCCGTCGTCCCGTTCTGGTCCGCCGACGACGTGCGCGCGAGCCTGCGCGCGGCCGGCTCGATCGGCCTGCGCACGCGCGCGCTTCCCGCCGGCAGCACCCTGTTCAGCCGCGGCGAAGCGTTGCGCCAGGTATTCGTGGTCATGAGCGGCGCGGTCCAGGTGCAGCGCGCGGACCGCGCGGGCCAGGCGAGGATCGTCGACCTGGCGCTCGCCGGCGACGTCGTCGGTTTCGACGACTTCGCCTCCGGACTGTACGCGGCCGACGCGCTGGTGCTGCGCGACGCGGTGGTCGGGGCTATCGAGCCGAAGCGGTGGTGGCGGCTGAGCGTGCGCAATCCGAGGTTGCCGGCGCTGGCCAGCCTGGGCGCGGCGCAAGTTCACCGCGCGTTGCGCCAGAACATGCGGCTGAGGCTGGGGGCCCCGTCGCGTCTGGCTGATTGCCTGCTGCAGCTGGCGGAAAAGCTCGGCAGCGTCGACATCGAACTTCCGTTGAGCTACCAGGACCTGGCCAATTACCTGAACCTGCGCCCCGAGACCATGAGCCGCGCCCTGCACGAACTCGAGCGATCGAGCTGCCTGCGGCGCGCCGGGCGCACGCGGCTGGAGCTCGACCCCGAGCGCTTGCGCCTGACGCGCGCCACACCGCGCCGGCGCCAGGTCTGAGGCGCTGCCGCGGCGCGTCAGGCGTTGCTCAGCGCCCAGATCGCGGCTTGCGTGCGCGAGCCGACGCGCAGCTTGCGCAGCACGCGCTTGACGTGGATCTTGACGGTGCTTTCGGCGATCCCGAGTTCGCGCGCGATCTGTTTGTTGCTGCGGCCGAGCCGGATCTGGTCGAGCACGCGGCCTTCCTGCGCGGTGAGCTGCGCCGCGTCGCGGCTGCGCGGGCGCGCGTCCTCGCGCATCGCGCTGGCGAGCAGACCGACCAGGCTCGCGCTCAGCGCCATCGCCCCGGTCTCGGCGGTGCGCAGCACGCTGTCGAGCAGGTCCTGCGGCGCCATGTCCTTCAGCAGGTAGCCGTCGGCACCGGCCCGCAGCGCGCAGATCAGGTCGTCGGCCTCCTCCGAGACCGTGACCATGATCGTCGTCGGAGCCGGGTCGTCCGCCTTGATGGCGCGCAGCACGTCCAGGCCGCCGAGCCCGCCTTTCATCTGCAGGTCGAGCAGGACCAGCGTCGGCCGCAGGCTGCGGATCCGCGCCAGGCCCTCGACGCCGTCGGCAGCCTCGCCGACCACGCGCAGCTGCTCGGGGACCGTGGCCAACAGGTCCATCAGGCCCCGCCGGAACAGCGGGTGGTCGTCGATGATCACCACATCGTGCATCGTCTCGATCGTCTTCGTCGGATGGTCGATTGTCCGGCCGCGACCGCGACGTGCGCGACAAAACCATGGGAACGGAAGTGTCTCTTGCCCGGGGCCTGCCCCGGGCGGTGCGGCGGCGCTGCGCAGAAGGCGTAGGTCGAAAGACGACGGCCGCCGCGCGGCGCCCGGAGCCCGCACGCAAGTGCTTGTCGGAACACGAGAAAACGTCGTCGCCCGGTAGCCCTTTCGGAGTACGCGGGGTGGCGCGGCGGCCTTTCCGGGCGGTAGGCAGCGCGCACTCGGCGCCGTATCGTGCAGCCTGCATCCCATCCGTACCGGAGACCTCCGTGAAGCCATCCCGACCCACGTCACGCGTGCTGCGCAGCCTGGCGCTCGCGCTGCTGCTGGCCGCAGGATCAGCCGCGCCGACCCACGCCGCCGCCGACCCGGCGCTGGCCGCAGCCGGCGCGCGCCTGTTCAGCGGTCAGACCCGCTTCGCCAACGGCGGTGCCGCGTGCATGTCATGCCACGCGGCCGATGGCGGCGGCCTGCCCAGCGCCGGCGGCAGGCTGGCGATCGGCCTCGGCCGCGCCTGGGTCGACATCGGTCCGGCAGGAATCCGGGCGCTGGTCGCCAGCCCGCCGTTCGCGCCGATGGCGGCGGCCTACGCCGACCATCCGTTGACGCCCGGCGAGACCGGCGCGCTGCTCGCCTTTTTCCAGCGCAGCGCGCTGCAGCCGCGCCCGCCGGGCCTGCTGCAGCGACCGGTTTCGATGCTGCTGGCCGGTCTCGGTGGATGGGCCGCGATTCTTCTCGCGCTGCATCTGCTGTGGGGCCGGCGCAAGACCCTGAGCACCAAGCAGGCGATCTACGCGCGCCAGGCGCGCCGCGGTTGACGACCCGCACCCGACGAGGACACCATGAGCTGGATCAAGGACATCGTTTCGCCCAAGACAAGGTCCTGGGAGGATTTCTACCGCAACCGCTGGCAGCACGACAAGGTCGTGCGCAGCACCCACGGCGTGAACTGCACCGGCGGCTGTTCGTGGAACGTTCACGTCAAGGACGGCATCGTCGTCTACGAGACGCAGGCGCTCGACTACCCGCTGCTCGACCCCAAGCTGCCGCCGTACGAGCCGCGCGGCTGCCAGCGCGGCATTTCGTATTCGTGGTACCTGTACAGCCCGATCCGGGTGAAATACCCGCTGATGCGCGGCGCGCTGCTCGACCTGTGGCGCGCCGAGCGCGCCGCCGCAGGCGATCCCGTGCAGGCATGGCGCAACCTGCAGAACGATCCCGAGAAGCGCGCGCGCTACCAGCGCGCGCGCGGCAAGGGCGGCTTCCGCCGTGTCGACTGGGACGAGGCGCTGGAGCTGATCAGCGCCGCCTCGGTGCATACCGTGCAGAAGTACGGCCCCGACCGGCTGATCGGCTTCTCGCCGATTCCGGCCATGTCGATGCTGAGCTTCGCCGCCGGCGCGCGCTTCCTGCAGCTGATGGGAGGCGTGCTGCTGAGCTTCTACGACTGGTACTGCGACCTGCCGCCGGCCTTCCCCGAGGTCTGGGGCGAGCAGACCGACGTCGCCGAGAGCGCCGACTGGTACAACTCCAAGTTCACCGCGGTGATGGGCGCCAACCTCGGCATGACCCGAACCCCGGACGTGCACTTCTTCTCCGAGTCGCGGCACAACGGCACCAAGACCGTGGTGTTCTCGCCCGACTTCAGCATGGTGGCCAAGTACGCCGACCAGTGGATCCCGGTCCACGCCGGCGCCGACGGCGCGTTCTGGATGGCGGTCACTCATGTCATCCTCAATGAATGGCACCATGGCCGCGCCACGCCGTACTTCATCGATTACGTCAAGAAGTTCACCGACAGCCCGTTCCTGGTCGAACTGCACGCCGACGGCTCCGGCTGGCGCCCGGGCAAGCTGCTGCGCGCCGGTCGCATCGCGCGCTACGCCGGCGAAGACAACGGCGACTGGAAGTTCCTCAATTTCGACTCGGCCAGCGGCGAGCTGGTGTGCCCCAAGGGCAGCGTCGGGCATCGCTGGGACAGGGCGGGCGGCAACTGGAATACCCGGCAGGAGGACGCGCGCGACGGCCGCCCCTACGACCCCGAACTCACCCTGCTGCAGCGCCACGACGCGGTGGTGCAGGTGGCGTTCACCGAATACGGGCTGCAGCGCACCGCGCTGCGCGGCGTTCCGGTGCGCCGGGTGACCACCGCCGACGGCGCGCAGGCCACCGTGTGCACCGTGTACGACCTGATCATGGCGCAGTACGGCGTCGGCCGCGGGCTCGCCGGCGACTACCCGGCCGACTACGCCGACGCCGGCGCCGCCTACACCCCGGCGTGGCAGGAAGTGTTCACCGGCATCGGCTCGGCCACCGTGCTGCAGTTCGCGCGCGAATGGGCGCGCACTGCCGAGGCCACGCGAGGCAAGTGCACCATCATCGTCGGCGCCGGCATCAACCACTGGTTCCACGGCAACCTGATCTACCGCGCCGGCATGATGGCGCTGATGCTCACCGGCTGCGTCGGCGTCAACGGCGGCGGCATGAACCACTACGTCGGCCAGGAGAAGCTGGCGCCGAACGATTCGTGGGGCGCGATCATGTCGGCGCGCGACTGGCAGGGCAGCGGCAGGTTGCAGCAGGCTCCGATCTGGCACTACATGAATTCCGACCAGTGGCGCTACGACGGCCGCCAGCGCGACTACAACGCGTCGCCGGACAACGCGCTGACGGGGCTGCACACCGCCGACTTCATCGTCAAGGCCGTGCGCAACGGCTGGATGCCGTTCTTCCCGCAGTTCGACGCCAACAATTTCGACGTCGTCGAGGAGGCGCGCCGCGCCGGCGCGCAGACCGACGACGCCATCAAGCAGCACGTGGCGCAGCGCCTGGCGCGGGGTGAGCTGCGCTACGCGGTCAGCGACCCCGACGCCGAGATCAACTGGCCGCGGGTGTGGTTCATCTGGCGCGGCAACGCCATCGGCACCAGCGCCAAGGGCCACGAGTACTTCCTCGACCACTACCTGGGAACCCACCACAACCACGTCGCCGACGAGGCGGCCAAGGGCCAGGTCGACGAGGTCGCGTGGCACGACGTCGCGCCGAGCGGCAAGATGGACCTGGTCGTCGACCTGAACTTCCGCATGGACACCTCGGCGCTGTACTCCGACATCGTGCTGCCGAGCGCTTCGTGGTACGAGAAGGACGACCTGAACTCGACGGACATGCATTCGTTCATCCATCCGTTGAGCGCCGCGATCCCGCCGGTGTGGGAGTCGAAGACCGACTGGGCGATCTTCCGCGAACTGGCGTCCAAGGTCAGCACCCTGGCGCAGCAGCACCTGCCGGGCGAGCGCACCGACATCGTCATGGCCGCGCTGGCGCACGACTCGGCCGACGAGATCGCGCAGCCGGCGCTGCGCGACTGGGGGCGCGGCGAGGACACGCCCGAACTCGGCCGCTCGATGCACAAGCTGGTGCTGGAACGACGCGATTACACCAAGATCTTCGACAAGTTCTGCAGCCTGGGGCCGAACGTGCGCAGCAAGGGCCTCGGCGCGCACGGCAACCAGTACGACTGCGCCGATTTCTACGACGGCATGCTCGAGCAGCGCGACCACGTGCACCGCGTCGACGGCCAGGAGTACCCGTCGCTGCGCGAGGACGTCGAGGCCATCGAGGCCGTGCTGCATCTGTCGTCGGCGACCAACGGCGAGCTCGCCTGGCGCGCGTACCGCAACGCCGAGCGCAAGACCGGCCTGCAGCTGGCGCAACTCGGCGAAGGCGCGCGCACCGTGCGCACGCGCAACCGCGACCTCAAGGCGCAGCCGCGGCGGCTGCTGAACACTCCGGTGTGGTCGGGGCTGATGGACAACGGCCGCGCCTACGCCGGCTTCACCTACAACGTCGAGCACGACGTGCCGTGGCGCACGCTGACCGGGCGCCAGCACTTCTACCTCGACCACGACGGCTACATCGCGTTCGGCGAGCATCTGCCGACCTTCAAGCCGTCGCCGACGCCGCAGGCCTACGGCGACCTGCGCCAGTCGGTCAACGACGGCCGCGCCAAAATGCTCAACGTGCTGACGCCGCACGGCAAGTGGCACATCCACTCGACCTACGGCGACACCCTGCGCATGCTCACGCTGTCGCGCGGCATGGAGCCGTGCTGGCTCAGCGAGCGCGACGCCGCCGAACTGGGCATCCAGGACAACGACTGGGTCGAGGTCTACAACGACCACGGCGTGTACTGCACCCGCGCGGCGGTCAGCGCGCGCATCCCGCCCGGGGTGTGCATCGTCTACCACGCCGTCGAGCGCACCTACAGCGTGCCGAAGTCGCAGCAGCGCGGCCGCCGCCGCGCCGGGATGAACAACAGCATCACCCGCGTGCACCTCAAGCCCAGCCTGTGCGTGGGCGGGTACGCGCAGTTCAGCTACCACATGAACTACTGGGGGCCGGTCGGCGTGAACCGCGACACCCACGTGCTCGTGCGCAAGATGGACAAGGTCGAGTTCTGAGGACACGGACATGGATATCAGATCGCAAATCGCAATGGTGT
>JAJZHS010000265.1 GCA_021798395.1 Pseudomonadota bacterium | reverse complement strand
CGTGGTGTTCGACACGCGCGCATCCGCGCAAGCCACGCTGGAGCGCCGCGCCGAACGCGCCATGCAGGCCGTGCTCGGCCACGCCTTCGGCTGCTTCGTGCGCCGCGCCGGCGAGCTGCAGCAGTTCATCGACGCCGACCCCTACGCCGAGTTCGCGCTGCCGGCTTCGGCCAAGCGTGTGGTCACCTTTCTGCGCCGCCCCGCCGCGCTGCCGTTCAGTCTGCCGCTGGGACGCGACGGCGCGGGCATCCTCAAGTCCCTCGGCAGCGAAGTGCTGTCCGCCTACGTTCCCGGCCCGAAGGGTCCGGTGTTCATGCGCCTGCTCGAACAGGCGCTGGGGCCGGACATCACCACCCGCACCCTGGAGACGGTGCGCAAGTGCGCGTGGGCGTAGGCTGTGACGGCATGCCCCGCGAGCAAGGATCAGCAACCAAGCCTGGCAGGCGGGCGAACTGATTGAGGTGGACTGCGATGCGCAAGATGAAATCCCCCATCCTCGACGCCGTTCATGAGACGGCGAAGGGCTTGCACAAGGCCGGCGTGATGGATCAGCTTACGCTGCGTGAGTTCGACCGGCTGTGCCTGCCGCCCGTCACGCCGCTGCAGCCCGAAGAGATCAAAAAAATCCGCGAGTCCACGCACGTCAGCCAGGCCGTCTTCGCGCGCCTGCTCAACACCAGCCTGTCCACCGTGCAGAAGCGGGAGATCGAACAGAAGCAGAAGCGGCCCACGGGCACGGCCTTGAAGCTGCTGCACCTTGTTGTTCAGACGCGGGGGCTTGGGGTTGTTGCCTAGTCGCTGCGTCGGCGGTGTTCGCGGCAAGGCGCATGTGCTGTCAGCGACGATTCGCGGCTGTTCGCACCCGCCTCGCCCCATCCCCCCATGAGCCGCACCGCCCGCCTGTTCCGCCTGATGGACGCGCTGCGCGCGCGGCGCCTGCCGGTCACCGCGGCGCAGCTCGCCGCGCAGTTGTCGGTGTCGGTGCGCACGGTGTACCGCGACATCCAGACCCTCGCCGAACTCGGCGCGCGCATCGACGGCGACGCCGGCGTCGGCTATGTGCTGCGCGCCGGTTTCTTCCTGCCGCCGCTGATGTTCGGCGAGGACGAGATCGAGGCGCTGGTGCTCGGCGCGCGCTGGGTGCAGGGGCAGGGCGATGCGGATCTGGCGCACGCCGCCGAGACGGTGCTGGCCAAGATCGCCGTCGCTGCGCCGCGCGACCTGCGCGACCGCATGGCCGACACCGGGCTGTTCGCGCCGCGCCGCAGCGCGCCGGCGCCGGGCGTGCAGCACCTTGCGCCACTACGCGCCGCCATCCGCCGTGAGCGCAAGCTGCATATCCACTACGCCGACGCCGCCGGTGCCAGCACACAGCGCGTGATCTGGCCGGTGGCGCTGGGTTACTTCGAAGGCGCGCGCGTCGTCGCTGCGTGGTGCGAACTGCGCGCCGACTTCCGCCATTTCCGCCTCGACCGCATCGCCGCGCTGCAGGTCATGGAGGCGCCGCTGCCGCGCCCGCGCCGCGAACTGCTCAGGCGCTGGCGCGAGCACATCGCCTGCCGCGAACCGCAGCGCCCGGCAAGCAACACTGCTGACAGAAACTGACGCGCGCCGCGCCTACGATGGCGCTGCCGATGTGGCCTGCCCCAAAGAGCGAACACCATGCGCCTGTACCACCACCCGATGTCTTCCAACGCGCGCCGCGCCGTGCTCGCCGCCGTGCATCTGCATGCGCCGGTCGAGCTCGTGCGGGTGGATCTGTTCAAGGGCGAGCACATGGCTCCCGGCTTTGTGCAGATCAACCCCAACCACAAGGTTCCGGTGCTCGACGACGACGGCTTCGTGCTGTGGGAGTCGCACGCCATCATGCAGTACCTCGCCGACAAGACGCCGGGGCAGACGCTTTATCCCAAGGCGCTGCGCGCGCGCGCCGACGTCAACCGCTGGCTGTTCTGGTGCGCGGCGCACCTGATGCCTGCGGTCGGCGCCCTCAACTGGGAGAACCACATCAAGGGCATGCTCGGCCTGGGCGCGCCCGATGCGGCCATCGTGGCGCGCGGCGAGGAGCAGCTGCGCGAACTCGGCGCCGTGCTCGACGCCCACCTCGCGCAGCGCGCGTGGATCAGCGGCGACGCGCTCACCCTGGCTGATTTTTCCATCGCCGCGCCGCTGGCCGACAGCGCCCGCGCCAGGCTGCCGGTGGGCGATCTCCAGCACGTGCAGCGCTGGTTCGCCGCCGTGCGCGCGCTCGAGGCGTGGACATCCACCGAGCCGCAAAGCCCGCGATGAGCGGCGCGGGCAGCGGGCACGCGCGAGGTCAGCGATCCACCTCTGTCCCCATCGGGCCGGGCTGCGTCAAGTGTGCGGCCACCAGCCCTCGATGCGCAGGCCGCTGTCGCGCTCGGCCCCTTCACGCGTGACCCGGCGCACGACGCGGCAGAACGTCCAGTCATGGCCTTCGGGGTCGCGGGCGCGATAGTTGCGGTCGCCCCAGAACTGGTCCGTCGGCTCCTGCACGATGATGGCGCCGGCGGCACGGGCATGCGTGCAGTGTGCATCCAGATCCTGCTCGAGCAGCACGTGCACCGATTGCGTGTTCTTGCCATCGAGGCCGGCGGGGCTGGCGGTGTGTTGGGCCCACTCGCCGCCGATCATCAGCACGCCGCTGCCGCAGCGCATTTCGGCATGGCCGAAGCGCCCCTCGCGGTCGGTGATGTACAGACTGCGCGCGAAGCCGAAGGCGCGCTCCAGCCAGGCCAGCGCGGCCAGCGGATCGCGGTAGTACACGGCGGGGGAGAACACCGGGCGATGAAAGGGATCTTGCATGATGCCTCCTTGGGATGGCGCAACCGCACGCGATTGCACAGTTATAGCGCCTGCCCGGCATCGTGCAAGGGCAGGTAGATGTCGGTGATGTCGTGTTCCGGGTCCGGCCCGAGCTTGGTCGTCACGTCGTGGAAGAACAGCGGGAAGTCGCGCGGCGTCTCGCCGCTGGCCGGCAGCCAGTCGCGGTACAGCGGGTAGATGGTTTCGCCCAGGCGGTCGCGTGGTCCCAGATGGCGCACGCGGGCGCAGCGGCCGGCGGGGATGGTTTTTTCCACCACGCCCTCGGGGTTGGCGGCGACGCTCTCGCCCGCGCCCAGTTCGCCGCAGATGTCGAAGCGGAAGTCCGCCGGTGGCGTGGTGTCGGGGTTGCTGTAGGGAATACCGAAGCTGCGGCACTGCGCCACCGGCGAGACGCCGCTGCGCTGGCGCCAGACGATGAAGACCTGCACGCTGCGCGGCAGCTCGCGGGTCGGGCCGCGATGTTCGAGCGCGGCGATGCGGGTGGCGGGAAACTGCACGATGTCGACTTGCATGATGACGCTCCAGATAAAGGTTGGAAACACGAAGGCCGCGTTCCAGGCCTGCCGCAGCGGTTCGCGGCGGAAGACGGACGGGCTCTGGCCGAAGGCGCGTTTGAAGGCGCGGGCAAAGGCCTCGCCGCTGTCGAAGCCGGCCTGCAGCGCGATGTCGAGCACCGATTCCTGCGGCTCGGAAACCAGCCGGAAGGAGGCACGGCGCAGGCACATGCGCTGCACGTAGCGCGCGACGCTCAGCGTTCGTGCTCGCCCCAGCGCCAGCGCAGCGGCTCCCCTTTGCGCCAGCACACCGCCGTGAGCAGCACGGCCAGCACCAGGGCATAGGCGATGACCGCGGCGGTTCCCTGGCCGTGGCGCCGCAAGGCGAACGTGCCGCCGATCAGCAGCAGCACGAAGGCCAGCATGACGGCCCAGCCCTGCCAGGTGCAAGGCGTCCAGCCCAGGCCGTAGCGCTTGGCGCGGAACCAGAGTTTCGGCGACTCGGCTGCAGGCATGGCTTGACGTGCCTCGATGATCGGCTGCAGCGTCGCTTCAGCGCCAGAGCGCAACAGCCGCCAGCGCCAAGGCCAGCAGCGCGAGTGCCAGCGTCAGCGCGAGGCTGCGGCGCTGGCGCCGCTGGGTTGCCGCCAGTTCCACGCCGGCCTGCTCCAGTGCCTTCAGCGCCTGCTGCAGTTGCACGGCCAGTTCGCGCACATGCTCGGCGTTGTCGGTCACGGCGGTCTGCAGTTCGGCCAGTTGCTGCTGGCTGGCGTCGGTGGCTTCCTTGGCCTGTTTGCG
>JAJZHS010000264.1 GCA_021798395.1 Pseudomonadota bacterium | reverse complement strand
GTCAGCCACGGCGATGGCGCCGCCGCGCTGGAACTTCTCCGCGACCTGGCCCGGCACGCGCGCGGCAGCGTGGCGCGCATCGTGCTGACCTTGAACCTGCCCGAGCCGCTGTTCGAATCCTGCGCGGCGCAGGCGTGCGGGGGCATCGCGCTGCAGCTGGTGCGCAATGCGCGGCCGCGCGGCTTCGGCGAAAACCACAACGCCGCGTTCGCCGCGTTCGCCGCGTTCGCCGACTCCGACCGCGGCGCGCATTTCGCAGTCGTCAACCCGGACGTGCGGTTGAGCGCCGATCCGTTCCCGGCGCTGTGCGCCGAACTCGCGCGCGACGCCCGCGCGGGCTGCGCCTATCCGGCGCAGCGCGACGCCCTGGGGCGGCCGTGCAACCCGCCGCGCCCGGTTCCGACGCCGGCCAATCTGCTGCGCCGCTACCTGCTCGGCGGCGAGCAAAGGCGCAGTGCGGCTTGGGTCAACGCGGCGTTCGTGCTGTTCCGGCACGATGCGTTCAAGACCCTCGGCGGGTTCGATCCCGGCTATCGGCTGTACTGCGAGGACGTCGACATCTGCCTTCGCCTGCAGCTGGGGAACTGGCGCCTCGTGGCGGCCGACAGCGCCGTGCAGCACGCCGGGCGTCGAACCAGCCGCGGCCGCTTGCGCCATCTGGCCTGGCACCTGCGCAGCCTGCTGCGCCTGTGGCGCTCCCCCGTGCTGCACGCCTACCGGAACCTGCCCGCGCCTGCGGCGGCGCGCGGGCGGGCGGGTTCGCCCAATCGATTGGAAACAAACATCCGCCACCGGAATTCCTAGCCGATGATTTAACGACTGGATGCTTAGCATCGCTGTCATGCCCCAAGGCGCCCGAAGCGGCGCCGCTGGGCCCGACGCAACCCATCCAGTTCGATGCTCGAAACCCATCAAGGCGTACGGTCGCCCGACGCGGCAGGCGATGCCGGACTGCAGCTCGGGAGCCGCCCCGCGTCCGGCGACGACGCGCGACATCCGGTCAACAGCAGGCCCTATTGGAACACCCGCTTCAAAGACGACTGGGACGCGCGGGGCGGAGCCGGGCAATCGCGCTTCTTCAGTCGCCTGGCCATCGATGCGATGCCGCCGTGGCTGTGCCGCCTGGCACGCCGCGAAGGCCTGAGCGTCTGCGACTGGGGTTGCGCGCTCGGCGACGGCACCGACGAGCTGGCGCGGCAGCTGGGCTGGGACGTCACCGGCGTGGATTTCTCCGAGCAGGCCGTGGCCCAGGCGGCGCAGCGCTTCCCGGCCCTGCGTTTCGTGTGCGAGGACTGGCTCGAGCAGCCCCCGCGCCCGGCGTTCGACATCGTGTTTTCGTCGAACACCCTCGAGCACTTCGGTCTGCCGTGGCGGGTGTTCGACGCGCTGGCGGCGCACGCCGCGCGCTACGTGATCCTGCTCGTTCCGTACTGCGAGTACCTGCGTCACCCGGAGCACGCGGCGACCTTCGATGACGACTCCATCCTCCTGGCACCGAACGCGCACTGGACGCTGTTGCAGCGGACGGTGATCGATGCTGCGGCGCGCGACCCGGCCCATTGGAACGGCCGGCAGGTGCTGCTGCTGTACGCGCGCGGCACCGAGCTCGCGCGGCGCCGGCTGTCGCTGGCCGACGTCGGGTGGGCCGCGGTGCGTGCGCAGCACGGTTCGTGCGGCGCACTGTTTGCGCAGCACGCCGAACTGGCCGAACTTCGCGCGCGACGGCAGCGCGAGGACGAACTGGCGCGTCAGATCGATGCGCAGCGCGCGACGCACGAGGCCCGGGAGGCGGACCTCGTCGCGGCCGTCGCCGACCGGCAGGCTGCCGTCGCGTCGGTGCAGGCGCGGCTCGACGCCTTGCGCACGTCCAGGAGCTGGCGCGTCACCGCGCCGTTGCGCCTGGCAGGGCGCGTCGGGCGCCGCATCGCGGCGCGCTGCAGCGACGTTCGACGCGCGTACGGTCGTGCCGGAATGTCCGAAGTGGTGGCGCGTTCGGTCGGGGTGGCGCTGCGTCGGTTGGCGTCGGCTTCGACGCGCAAGGCGCGGTGGGCGGCGGTGGACGACCCGGAGCGGGGCGCCGCGTCGACGCTGAGGGCGCCGCGCGACGGCTTTGCCGATGTCTACGTCTTCGCCGTCATCGACTGGCGCTTCCGCATCCAGCGTCCGCAGCACATCGCGCGGGAAATGGCTTTGCGCGGCCATCGCGTCTTCTACCTGAGCAATCACTTCCGCGACGCCGCGCGCCCCGGTTACGGCATCGAGCCGATGGACGCCTCGCTCCCGCTGTACCAGGTCAGCCTCAACGCGCGCGGCGCGCCGCCGATCTATTTCGGCGCCGCCGACGATGCGGTTGCGGACCAACTCGACGCCGGCTTGCGCCGGCTCGGGGCCGATGCCGGAGGCCATCCGGTCGTCGCCGTGGTGCAGCACCCGTTCTGGGCCAGGCTCGCCGCCTCCAGGCAGGCGACCTGCCTGGTCTACGACTGCATGGACGACCACGAGGGCTTCGGCGGCGTGCCGCGCGAACTGCTCGAGCTCGAGCGCTGGATCATGCGCCGCGCCGACCTTGTCGTGGCCACCTCGGAGGTGCTCGCGCAGCGCGCGCGCCGCGACAACGCGCAGGTGGCCGTCGTGCGCAACGCCGGAGCGTACGCCGACTTCTGCCGGGCCCCGTCGACGGTGTTCGCCGACCCACGGCACCGCGGCATCATCGGCTACTACGGGGCGATCGCCGAATGGTTCGACGTCGACCTGGTGCGCCGGGTCGCGTGCGCGTTTCCGGATGCGCTGGTCGTGCTTGTCGGCGCCGATTCGGCCGGCGTCGCGGCGCAGCTGCGTGACCTTCCCAACGTGCGATGCGAAGGCGAAGTCGCGTACTCCGAACTGCCGCGCTATGTGCACGCCTTCGACGTGTGCCTGCTGGCGTTCAAGGTCACGCAGCTGACGCTGGCGACCAACCCGGTGAAGATTTACGAGTACCTGAGCGCCGGGCGCGCGGTGGTCGCCGTCGAGCTTCCCGAGATGGCGCAGTTCGGCGACCTGGTGCGCACCGCAGGCGACCATGACGGGTTCGTCGCCGCGGTGCGCGCGGCGCTCGACGAGGCGCCGCCCGACCCCGACACAGTGCGCCGAAGGCAGGCTTTCGCCGCCGGGCAGACCTGGAGCCATCGCGCGCGAGAACTCGACGCCGCGATCGCCGCGCTGCCCAGGCCGCGCGTCAGCGTCGTGGTGCTGACGCACGGCAACCTGGCGTTGACGCGCGATTGCCTGGCGAGCCTGGAGCGGTGCCGCGAGGGGGTCGAGCTCGAAGTCATCGTAGTCGACAACGCGTCGACCGACGGCACGCCGGAGTTCCTCTCCGCGTGGGCCGCCGGGCGCGGCGACGCGCGGGTGATCCTCAACGCGGCCAACCTCGGTTTCGCCGCCGGGAACAACGTCGGGTTGGCCGCGGCCGGAGGTGACTATCTGGTGATTCTGAACAACGACACGGTGGTCACGCCGTGGTGGGCCTGGCGGCTGGTCGGGCACCTGCGCAACGAGCCGGCGATAGGGGTCATCGGGGCACTGACCAACAACATCGGCAACGAGGCCAGGGTCGCGACCACCTACGCCAGCCTCGACGCCATGCCCGCGCAAGCCGAGCGCATCACGCGACCGAACGTGGGGCGCTGGTTCGCGCTGCACACCGCGGCCTTTTTCTGCGTCATGCTGCCGCGCACGACCTACGAGCGCTGCGGCCCGCTGTGCGAGGACTACGGCGTGGGCATGTTCGAAGACGACGATTACTGCCGGCGCGTGCAACAGGCGGGGCTCGTCGTGGCGTGCGCCGAGGACGTGTTCGTGCATCACCACCTGTCGGCCTCGTTCGACAGGCTCGGCGAAGCGCGCAAGCGCGAGCTGTTCGAGACGAACCAGGCGATCTACGAATCGAAATGGGGTCGGTGGACGCCGCACGTCTACCGCGCGCGCGTCCGCTCGGCCGATGGCAGGGGGCGGTGACGACGATGCCGAAAAAGATCCTGTGCGTGGTCGGCACGCGTCCCGAGGCGATCAAGATGGCTCCGGTGATCCTGGCCTTGCGCCGCGAGCCGTGGGCCGAGGTCAAGGTGCTGGCGACGGCGCAGCACCGCGGCCTGCTC
>JAJZHS010000263.1 GCA_021798395.1 Pseudomonadota bacterium | reverse complement strand
CGCCAGCAGCGGCAGCAGCGCGCCGTTTTCCTTGCTCAGCGTCGCCAGCACGGTGCCCAGCGCGAGTCCCGTGCTCATCCAGAGGTAGCCGGCGCGCCGGCGGCCGCGCTGCAGCAGCGCGCGGCCGTGCGCGTAAGCCCACAGCCCGGCGAAGACGAACGTCGCGGCGAGCATCGCCATGCGCTGCACCACGTACAAGGTGGTGCTGACCCAGAACGGGTCGAGCAGCCACAGCCCGGCGGCAAGCACCGCAGCCGCCGAGGCGCGCGCGCGCCCCACGCCGAGCGCGCGCCCCAGGGCGGCGAGCAGCCCGGCGAGCAGCGCCCCGTTGATCAGGTGCAGCGCGACATTGGTCAGCTTGAACGCTTCCGGCGCTGCCGGCCAGTTGCGCGCGTCGAGCAGGAAGGTAGCCAGCGCGAGCGGACGCCCGGTCGGACCGGCAAAGCCTGATGTCAGGAAGGCGACGACTTTCCAGGCGCGGTCGATCGGGCCGTACGCGCCGAGCGTCGCGAGGTTCGAATAGTCGTCGAACAGGAAGACGCCATGGCGTCCCGGCCAGTACACCAGCCAGGCCAGCGCGAGCAGCGCGAGCAACGCGAAAGCGCACCGCAACCGGTTCATCGCGCGCCTTCCGCGGCGCGCCGCGCCAACCGCGCCAGTTCGCCGCGGTGCAGACCGAAACGATCGAGTTCGCGCATACGCGCGATACCGGCCGCCGCCTGCGCGTCGAGCCCTGCGGCGAGTTGCATCCGCACCAGGTTGGCCCAGTAGGCGTCATTGTCCGGATCCAAGGCGACCGCACGCTGCATCAAGGCATAGGCCCGCGATGTCCGATGCAACAGGTTGGCCTCGTAGTTCGCCTGCAAGGTGATGAGGTCGGCGCGGCCCGGCGCACGCTGCGCGGCCAAAGCGAGCAGCCCGCCGAGCTGCTGCACATCCTGGGCACCATAGCGACACACGCCGTCGATGCCGCAATGAATCAGACTGTACAACGCGTCGACATCCTCAGCGTTCATCGGTGTGGTCGCGATCAATCGGCGCATTCCGCTCCACCACTGCGGTGCAACCGGCTTGCCGTTCCTGGCGGCCATGAACACCAGAGCCTGCCAGGGTTGCAGGTCGGCCCCCGGGAGCGCGGCGGCGTACTCCATCTGCCGCATGCCGAAGCCGTACATGGCGCTGCCCGGACCCTGCGCCATGACCAATTCGATGCGCCCAAGGTCGTATGCGGCACGCGGCGAGCGCGGATGAAGCGTTGCTTCGAAGTACGCCAGCCGATAGGGGTCGCTCCAGACCTGGGCGCGTATCCCGGTGAACACCGCATACAGCCCGACCAGCGCGGTCAAAGCTGTCGCCACCAGGGTGCGCAACGTCGCCCGGCCCTGCTCGGCACTGGGACGCCACGTGCTCGCGAACCCGAACGCGGCAAGGAACACGCCCCAACTTGGCAGGTAGTTGCGGTGCTCGTACACGAGTTCGAGCGGCACGATGGTCGACACCAGGCTCTGGCCGGCGAAGAACCACAACAAACCGAGCGATACCAACGGCGCACGGCGGCGCAGCGCGAGCGCGCCGACGAACAGCGCGACGAGTAGCGCCCAGCTGGCAGCGGTGGTCCACGGCGCGAGCCAACCGGTCGACACGGCCAGATCGTCGTGGTACAGGCTCAGCGCATCGGGTTGCGGCGCCAGGATCCAGTGCAGGTAGTCGACCAGCACGCGCCCCTCGGTGAGCAGGCGCTGCTGCAGCGTGAAAGTGCGTGTTGCGTACGCCGCGCCGCTGACCACGCCTGGGAGAAGCCAGGCCAAGCCGAGCACGCCTGGGACAACGAGCAGCAGCAGGAAGACCCACGGAAGGCGACGCTGCGCGTCGCCTTCGCCGCGCAGCACGACCCACTCGAGCACCGCGGCATAAGCCGGCAGCATCACCCCGGTTTCCTTCGTCGACGTCGCCAGCAGCGTACCCAGCGCCAGCGAGCCCCAGATCCAGCGCCAGGCGTGCGTGCGCCCTTCGATCAAGCGCATGCGGCCATGCCAATACCCGAGAAGTCCGAGCAGCACGAAAGTCGCCGCCAATGCCTCTTCGCGCTGCACCACGTAGAGCACCGCGGTGAGTTGAATCGGCGCCAGCAGCCAGGCCGACGCGACCAGGAGCGCGAGCGTGTGCGGTGCGAGCAGGCCGGGTGCGGCGCGGCGTCGATCCACCTGCGCAGTCACGCGTGACGACAAGGCGAAAACGAGCGCCCCGTTGACGAGGTGCACGAACAGGTTGAACGCTTTCAGCGGCCACGGGGCAAAACCGGTCCAGCGCATCTGAAGCGCGAAACTCAGCATCGACAGCGGCCGCTTGAACGGTCCGGCGTCGCCGCCGAGCACCGCTGCCCAGAAATGCGCATGCAGCGCGCCCGCGGTGAACCGCGGGTTGTCGACCAGATTGGAGAAGTCGTCGAATATGAAACCGCCTCGCAAACCGTGCCAGTAGACGAAAAGCGCAACGGCGGAAACGGCGGCGAACGCGGCGCGCGCGCGCCGCGCGGAAAGTTCAGCCACGACCTTCGATGAAAAGGAACGCGTCACGAATAAAAAACCCGCCTTGCGGCGGGCTTTTCGATCTGTTCGAACATCAGGTGCACGAACTCGGAAGGTACTTGGCCGGCATGTTGGCCCCCGCCTTGCAAGTCCACTGAATCGATCCACCCGTTGACGTCGCGATGGCAGACAACTCCAGCACCGCGTTATTGATTGCCGCGTTCGCCTTTTGCGGCGAAACATTGCTGAATGTAATTGAAATCAAGCCGCTGACCGCATTGACTTGACTCACGTAGTTCCCGGTGATCGATGTGTCCGACGGAAGCCCCGCCGCGGCGTTGGTCGTGGGCCACGTGCCATGGTTGGTGTAATACTCCGCGAGCGCTGTCTTCGCGCCGTCGGCCAGCGACAGGCCTTCCGACACCTGCGCCCGGATCGTGTAGTTCTGGTAGGCCGGAATCGCGATCGCGGCCAGGATACCGATGATCGCGACCACGATCATCAATTCGATCAGCGTGAAACCCTGCTGCAACTGCTTTTTCATGGACACGTTCTCCCGGAGGTAGCGGCGGCTCGGCCCAGGCGCCTCGCCGGATCGGTTCCCAGCATATTGCGTGCGATGCCGGGTGGCAAGCCGTCATGGCCTGGCGCATTCATCCAAGCACGTTCCGTGCCGGAGACCGGAATCGACGCGCGCCCGGCATTCTTCAGTTGCACGAATGCGGCAAGTACGCGGCCGCGATCGCGTTGGCGGCGACCGCGCCGCCTGGCGCGATGGTGCAGTTCCAAAGCAGGGTGTCGGTGCCGGTGCTGCCGGACAAATACAGCGCCTTGCCCTGGATCGCCGCATTGGCATGGTTGCCGTAGATGATCTCGACCCGGCCCGGGTGCGCGCCGCCGTCGGCGATGTCGAGCTGCTGCACGTAGGCGCCGGAAATCGACGTCGGCGACACCATGCCCGCTGAGGCATTGCTGGCCGGGTAGTAGCCGCGCTGCGAATAGAAATCCCAGATCGCCGTCTTGGCGCCTTCGGTCAGGTTCAGACCTTCGGCGACCTGTGCACGAACGGTGTAGGTCTGGTAGGCCGGAATCGCGATCGCCGCCAGGATGCCGATGATCGCGACCACGACCATCAGTTCGATCAAGGTGAATCCGGCGTGAATCGGCCGCCTTCGTTGATGCGCATTCGGCATGGCATGCAAACCGATTCGTTGACGATATGACATCATTTTCGGTGTTTTGCAATTTTTGCGCCATGATCGACGCGTTGCTCGGTGGGATGGTAGCGGCACCGCGGCGCCGCGGCCAGTTGACAAATTTTGTCCCCGTCACGACCAGATCCTGACCACGGGCGCCAAAAATTGTCAGCCCTTTCGCCGCACCTTTGCGCCGTACACTTGCCGTATACGTCACTTCGAGCAGTCTGCCATGTCCGACGCCCCGCAACGCTACACCATCACCGAACTGGCGCGCGAGTTCGACCTGACTCCGCGGGCGATCCGCTTCTACGAGGAGGCCGGGCTGCTGGCGCCGCAGCGCCAGGGGCGCCAGCGGGTGTATTCGCAGGGCGACCGCACGCGGCTCAAGCTCACGCAGCGCGGCAAGCGCCTGGGCCTGA
>JAJZHS010000262.1 GCA_021798395.1 Pseudomonadota bacterium | reverse complement strand
ACAGCGGCAGCGCGCGCCGCGCGACCGGCCAGCGCACGCCGGCCAGCGCGCCGCAGGACGCGCTCGCGGCGGCGAACAGCATCACCGGCCAGGCCGCGAGCAGGCCGGGCATGCGGGCGAGCAGTGCGCCGGCAGCCAGCCCCGTCGCTGCGGCAGCGGCGAGCAGGGCGCCGAACAGCGTGGCCAGCGGCATGCGCACCGCATCGCGCCCGTTCCGGCGCGGAACCAGCGGCAACACGAACGCACTGCGAGCGCGCATCGAAGCGGACCTCCCGGGCCGCGGCGCGGCCACCGCAACGTTGGAGGCGCCGCCTGCGGCCGAAGTTCCGCGCCATCGCGCCCCGACAGCATCGGCCTTGCCTATACTGCGCCCATGCAATCGCTGGCCGATCTGCGCAAGGACTATGCGCGCGCCGAATTCGACGAGACCCACGCCGACGCCGACCCGCTGCGCCAATTCGAGCGCTGGCTCGACGAAGCCGTGCGGGCGCAGGTCCCCGAGCCCAACGCGATGACCCTGGCCACGGTCGGCGACGACGGCAGGCCGTCGACGCGGGTGGTGCTGATCAAGGCGGTCGACGCGCGCGGCATCGTCTGGTTCACGAACTACCTCAGCCGCAAGGGGCGCGAACTCGCCGCGCACCCGTTCGCCGCGCTGCAGTTCCACTGGGTCGACCTCGAGCGGGTGGTGCGCATCGAGGGCGACGTCGCGCGCGTCGACGAGGCCGAGTCGGACGCGTATTTCGCCAGCCGGCCGCTGGCCTCGCGCATCGGCGCGTGGGCTTCCGAGCAGAGTCGGCCGATCGCATCGCGCGCGGTGCTGCTGCGGCGCGCAGCCGAGTTCGGCCTGAAGTACGGCCTGCATCCGCCGCGACCGCCGCACTGGGGCGGGTTCAGGCTGCGGCCGCTGGCCTGGGAGTTCTGGCAGGGGCGCCCGTCGCGCCTGCACGACCGCGTGGCGTATCGACAGCGGCCCGAAGGCGGGTGGTCGCGGCAGCGGCTGGCGCCGTGACGCGCGGGGCAGGACAGCGGACAGGCATCGGAGGACGCAACATGCACGACACCACGACTGTGACGCGGCGCCGCGCCGCGCAATGCCTGGCGCTGCTGGCGCTGGGCGCGGCGCTGCCGGCGCACGCCGCGCGCGCGACGGACCAGGACGCGGCCGCGATCCTGGCGCGTCTGGACCAGGCAAGCTGCATCGTCGAGGGGCGCGGCCAGCGGCGCCTGGTGATCTTCTTCGACCCCAACTGCCCGTACTGCCACCGTCTCTATGAGGCGCTGCGGCCGTCCGTCGGCAAGCACGGACTGAGCGTGTGCTGGGTCGTGCTGGGCATGTTGACCTCGAGCAGCCTGCCGAAGGCCGCCGCGATGCTCCAGGCCGACGATCCGCTGCGCGCGCTGCGCCGCAACGAGGACGACTACGACTTCGCCGCCAACGGCCAGCCCGGCGGCGGAATCCTGCCCGCGCGCAGCATCGCGCCGCGCACCCGCGCCCGGCTGCAGCGCAACCTGGACCTGTACCGCAGCGCCAGGCTGGCCGGCGTTCCGGTCATGGTCTGGCGCGACGCGCACGGCGCGCACCTGAGCGTCGGCGTGCCGTCGCCCGCCGGTCTGCGCGCGATCCTCGCCTCGGTCCGCTGACGCGTTCAGCGCGGCGCGCGCAGCAGCCCGGCGAAGCCGCTGCGCACGGCGTCGAGCTTGGGCCTGATCACGGCCTGGCAATAGCCCTGCCCCGGGTGCCGGGCGTAGTAGTCCTGGTGTTCGGCCTCGGCCGGCCAGAACACGCGCAGCGGCTGCACTTCGGTGACCACCCGCGGCCCCATCGCGCCGACCAGCGCGTCGACCAGCGCGCGCACCTGTTCGCCCTGCGCCGCGTCGCCGTAGTAGATGCCCGAGCGGTATTGCGGGCCGACGTCGGCGCCCTGGCGGTCGCGGCTGGTGGGGTCGTGGATGGCGAAGAACACCTCGAGCACGCGGCGCAGCGGCAAACGCTGCGGATCGAAGCGCAGGCGCACGGCTTCGGCGTGGCCGGTACGACCGCCGCAGACGTCGGCGTAGGTCGGCCGCGGCAGATCGCCCTGGGCGTATCCGCACGTCGTGTCGAGCACACCGTCGAGCGTGCGGAACGCCGCGTCGACGCACCAGAAGCAGCCGCCGGCCAGCGTGATGGTCTGTTCGGACGAAGAAGCGACGGACGACATGGCGATCGGCTCAAGCAGGCATCGAACGAAGAAGGTATCGACCGAAGAAAGTATCGACCGAAGAAGACGCCGAACGAAGAAGGCCGCGTGCCGAGATCGGCAACGCGGCCCGTACGCTTGCGGGCCCGGGGTTGGCTGCCCGGAACCACACCCCGCAGGGATGCAGGGGTTCGAGGTCAAGCGGCAGGCTGCACCCGCCGCTGCCACCGCCGCGATTGCACCGCGACGGCGAGCCCAATTTAAAACTGCCTGCGGTGGGTGTCAATCAAAGTCTGGAGGCCGCCATGGTCTTGGCTCCGGTCGGGGGAACCAGGTGGCTCAAGGCAGGCTCAGCGACAGCATCGCCTCGGGCGCTCCGGCGCGCAGCAGCGGGGCGCCGATGAACTGCCGCGCGCCGGGAACGCCGCGCGCCTGCAGCGCGGCGCGCAGCGCCACGGCGCGCTGCATGGCCAGCGCACGCAGCTGTGCGTCGTCGGCCGGGATCTGGCGCAGCAGCAGCGCGCGCATGGTCGCCACGGGAACCGCGGCCGGCAACCCGAGCAGGGTGCGCGGCTTGTCGGGCAGCGCGGTGTCGCGGTACAGCGCGGCGATTGCCGCATCGCGCTGCGCCGGCGGCACCGCGTCGGCCGTCTGCAGGTTGCGCGGCTGGTGGCGGCGCCAGTGCAGCAGCAGCCGGTGCGCGAACACCGCTTCGCGCAGCGCGTCGCGTTCGGCCGGCGACGCCGTTCCGGTGATGGTCAGGATCAGGTCCGATCGCGTGCGCAGCGCCTGCGCCACCTGGTCGAGCAGCGCGCCCGACGCCGCCGGCAAGCGCGCGCTGCCGGGCGCGAACGCCATGCGGTCGAGGCGCTGGCCGGCGTCCGCGTCGCCGAGGTGCGCCAGCAGCGTGAACGGCGCGGTCAGCGCGCGCGCGAACAGGTTGCGCACCACGCGCGCGGCCAGCGCGGCGAAGTCGAACTCCGGGTCGTGCAGCGATCCCGACACCGGGATGTCGAGTTCGATGCGTCCCTGCGTGTCCTTCAGCAGCGCCAGCGCCAGCGCCACCGGCAGGTGCGTGGCGTCGGGGCTGTCGACGTGCGCGCCGAGGGTGAGCTGGTCGAGGCTGAGGTGGTTGTCGGCGCTGAGTTCGCCGCTCGAGTCGATGCGGTAGCGCACGTGCATCGCCAGCTGCCCGCGGGCGATGGCGTAGCCGGCGTAGCGTTCGCTGTACGGCGACAGCGGCGCGAGCTGGAATTCGCGCAGGCTGCCGACGAGGTCGAGCCGCGGCGGCTGCAGCAGCGGCGCGACGGATCCGTCGATGCGCACCGGTGCGTCGCCTTGCGCGGTGGCGCGCAGTTGCACCGGCGCCAGCGCGGTGGAAGCGGTGCCGAATGCACCGATGGTGCCCTGCACGCCGAGCAGGCTGGTGGCGTAGTTCGGGCGCACGAAGTAATCGGTGTAGTCGATGCGTCCGTCGCGAAGCGCAACGCCGCCGATGTGCAGCTGCATCCGCGTTCCTGCCGGCGCCACGGCGGTTCGCGCCGGTGCCGCCGCAGGCGTCGCCGGGTGCGGCGCCCGCCAGGCCTGCGTCAGGTTCAGTTTCGCATCGGCGGACAGCACCACGCGGGCGTAGAAATGCTGCAGCGCGACCTGGCCGATGCGCAGCGAGGCCGGCGCGCGCGGCGCGGCACGCAGCCGGATGCGCTGCAGCTGCACGCTGCGCCAGCCCAGCAAGGGCTGGCGCGCGGCGTCGACGCTGACGTCGTCGAGCGCGGCATCGCCGTCGAAGCGCACGGCGCTGCCGCGAAGCGCCAGTTGCCCGTGGGCGTTGCCCAGCGCGCGCAGCACGCGCACGGCGACCCGGTGGGGCAGGTACGAGGCGGCGGCCTGCAGCGGCAGCCGCTGCGCGTCCAGCTGGCCGCTCAGCCGCAGCGGCGACAGTCCGATGCGGCCGTCGAAGCGCACGCTGCCGGCTTG
>JAJZHS010000261.1 GCA_021798395.1 Pseudomonadota bacterium | reverse complement strand
CGGCGTGCCCCAGATCGAGGTCACCTTCGACGTCGACGCCAACGGCATCCTGCACGTCAGCGCCAAGGACAAGGGCACCGGCAAGGAGAACAAGATCACGATCAAGGCCAACTCCGGCCTGAACGAGGACGAGGTGCAGCGCATGGTGCGCGACGCCGAGGCCAACGCCGCCGAGGACCACAAGAAGCGCGAACTGGTCGAGGCGCGCAACCAGGCCGAGGCCGCCGCGCACGGCGTGCGCAAGTCGCTCGGCGAGCACGGCGACAAGCTCGACGCGGCCGACCGGCAAGCGATCGACAAGGCGCTCGCCGACGTCGACGAGGCGCTCAAGGGCGACGACAAGGCGGTGCTCGAAGCGCGCACCGAGGCGCTGATGACGGCCAGCCAGAAGCTCGGCGAGAAAATGTACGCCGAGCAGTCGGCGCCCGCGGGCGGCGCGCAAGCGGCGGCCGGGCAAGACGCCGCGGCCGGTGACGAGACCGTGGTCGATGCCGAATTCAAGGAAGTCCGGGACGGCAAGGCCTGAGGCGTGGCTGCTTGACGACAATGCGGGGAGGGCCTGAAGCCCTCCCCTTTTGCATGGCCCCCATTCGACGACAACCAGCATGGCCAAGCGCGATTTCTACGAAGTACTGGGCGTTTCCCGCGACGCGGACGAAGACGCCCTGAAGAAGGCCTACCGCAAGCTGGCCATGAAGTACCACCCCGACCGGACTCAGGGCGACAAGGACGGCGAGGAAAAGTTCAAGGAAGCCAAGCTGGCCTACGAGACGCTCAGCGACCCGCAGAAGCGCGCCGCGTACGACCGCTACGGACATGCCGGAGTCGATCCCTCGGCCGCGGCTGGCGCCGGAGGATTCGGCGGCGCCGGATTCGCCGACTTCGGCAGCATCTTCGAGGAAATCTTCGGCGGTGGGGGCGGCGGCGGTGGCGGCCGCCGCGGCGGCCAGCAGGTCTATCGCGGCGCGGACCTCAGCTACGCGCTGAGCCTGACGCTCGAAGAAGCCGCGCTGGGCACGTCCAAATCGTTGCGCATCCCGTCGTGGGATGCCTGCGACTCCTGCCACGGCAGCGGTGCCAAGCCGGGCACCAAGGCGAAGACCTGCCCGACTTGCCAGGGCAGCGGCGCGACGACCCAGCGCATGGGCCCGTTCGCGATGCAGCAGACCTGCGGCACCTGCGGCGGCAGCGGCCGCATCATCCCCGAACCGTGTCCGGCCTGCCGTGGCCAGGGACGGGTGCAGCGGCAGAAGACCCTCGAGGTGCAGATTCCGGCAGGAATCGACGCCGGCATGCGCATCCGCTCCAGCGGCAACGGCGAACCCGGCGTCAACGGCGGCCCCAGCGGCGACCTCTATGTCGAGATCCAGATCAAGCCGCATGCGCTGTTCGAGCGTCAAGGCGACGACCTGCACTGCCGTGTTCCGGTCAGCATGGCCGCGGCGGCGCTGGGCGCGCGCATCGAAGTGCCCACGCTCGGCGGCGCCGCCGAGATCGACCTTCCCGAGGGCACGCAGTCGGGCAAGACGCTGCGACTGCGCGGCAAGGGCATCAAGGGCATCCACTCGGGCCATCCGGGCGATCTGTATTGCCACATCGAGGTCGAAACCCCGGTGCGGCTGACCGACGAGCA
The DNA here is from genome assembly GCA_021798395.1 of Pseudomonadota bacterium. Taxonomy (GTDB): domain Bacteria; phylum Pseudomonadota; class Gammaproteobacteria; order Burkholderiales; family Burkholderiaceae_C; genus Thiomonas_A. The sequence continues at coordinate 2,533 of JAJZHS010000261.1, read as the reverse complement.
GCGCCAGTTGCTCGAGCAACTCGACGCTTCGTTCAAGCGCGGCGGCGACCGCCACTCGCCGGCCGGCAAGAGCTGGGCCGACAAGGTGCGCGATTTCTTCAAATAGCCGCGCCCGCGGCAAGTCCGGCGACCTCGGTCGATGCGACAATGGAGGTTTGCGCGGGGCGGCGATCGCGGCCCCGCGACCTCGAACGCACGTGAGCCGCCATGGAAGCCGAACAACTCAACGCCATTTCAGCGCAACTGCGCGATCTGTCGGAGCGCACCCAGCTCCTACGGGGGTATCTTTGACTACGCTGCGAAAGCCGCCCGCCTGAGGGAGGTCAGCGCCGCGCTCGAGGACCCGAAAGTCTGGGACGATCCGAAGCGCGCGCAGGACCTGGGGCGCGAGAACCGCGGCCTCGAGGCCGTGGTGCTTGAAATCGACCGCATCGAACGCGAGCTCGCCGACCAGCGCGAACTGTTCGAACTGTCGCGCGAGGAAGACGACGACGCCACCCTGCTGGCCATCGAGGCCGACTCGGCGGCCACGGCGCGACGCGTCGAGAACATGGAATTCCGCCGCATGTTCTCCAACCCGATGGACCCCGGCAACTGCTTCATCGACATCCAGGCCGGAGCCGGCGGCACCGAGGCCTGCGACTGGGCCGCGATGTTGCTGCGCCAGTACCTGCGCTACTGCGAGCGCCAGGGTTTCAGGGTCGAGGTGCTCGAGGAGTCGGGCGGCGATGTCGCCGGAATCAAGAGCGCGTCGATCAAGGTCGACGGCGACTACGCCTACGGCAAGCTGCGCACCGAGACCGGCGTGCACCGGCTGGTGCGCAAGAGCCCGTTCGACTCGTCGGGCGGGCGCCACACCAGCTTCGCCAGTGTGTTCGTCTACCCCGAGGTCGACGACTCGATCGAAATCGACATCAACCCAGCCGAAGTGCGCATCGACACCTTCCGCGCCAGCGGCGCTGGAGGCCAGCACATCAACAAGACCGACTCGGCGGTGCGCATCACCCACCTGCCGACCGGGATCGTCGTGCAGTGCCAGAACGACCGCTCGCAGCACAAGAACCGCGCCGAGGCGTGGTCGATGCTGCGTTCGCGGCTGTTCGAGCACGAATTGCGCAAGCGCCAGGCCGAGCAGCAAAAGCTCGAGGACAGCAAGAGCGACGTCGGCTGGGGCCACCAGATCCGCTCGTACGTGCTCGACCAGAGCCGCATCAAGGACCTGCGAACCGGAGTCGAGATGTCCAACACCCAGAAGGTGCTCGACGGCGACCTCGACGACTTCATCACCGCCAGCCTCAAACAAGGCCTTTGAGCGGCTTTGCCGCGCTGGGTCACGACCATACGATGTCCACCGAACACGCCATCTCGCGCCACGACTACGAAGCGCCCGCTTACGCCATCGAACAGGTGCGGCTTGAATTCGACCTCGACCCCGAGCGCACCCGGGTGCGCAGCCGCATGCGGGTGCGGCGCGTGGCCGGCGCCCCGCCCGGCGCCGCGTGGCAGCTCGACGGCGAGGATCTGGTGCTGAAGTCGCTGCAAATCGACGGCAGGCCGTGCATCTACGCCCAGGTCGCCGGCGGAATCCGCCTCGAGCACCTGCCCGAGACGTTCGAACTCGATCTGGTCAACTGCTGCACGCCGCGCGCCAACACCCGGCTGTCGGGGCTGTACCTCTCGGGCGAAGCCTTCTTCACCCAGTGCGAAGCCGAAGGCTTCCGCCGCATCACCTACTGGCCCGACCGCCCCGACGTGATGAGCCGCTTCACCGTCGTCCTGCGCGCCGATGCCAGGCGCTACCCGGTGCTGCTGAGCAACGGCAACCTGGTCGCCGAGGAGCAGTTGCCCGACGGCCGCCGCCAGGTCACCTGGGACGATCCCTTCCCCAAACCCAGCTATCTGTTCGCGCTGGTCGCCGGCCGCCTGGTGGCGCGCTCGCGCCGGGTGCGCGACCGCCACGGCCGCGAGCACCTGCTGCAGGTCTACGTGCGCGAAGGCGACCTGGACAAGACCGAGCACGCGCTGCACGCCCTCGAGCAGGCGGCGGCTTGGGACGAACAGCGCTTCGGCCTGAGCCTGGACCTGGATCGCTTCATGATCGTCGCGGTCAGCGACTTCAACATGGGCGCGATGGAGAACAAGGGCCTGAACGTCTTCAACACCAAGTACGTGCTGGCCAACCCGGCGACGGCGACCGACGCCGATTTCCAGAACATCGAATCGGTCGTCGGCCACGAGTATTTCCACAACTGGAGCGGCAACCGCGTGACCTGCCGCGACTGGTTCCAGCTCAGCCTCAAGGAAGGGCTGACGGTGTTCCGCGACCAGGAGTTCAGCCAGGACCTGGCGGCGGCCGCGGGCGGCGAGTCGGCCCGCGCTGTGCGCCGCATCGAGGACGTGCGCGCGCTGCGCGCGGTGCAGTTCCCCGAGGACGCCGGGCCGATGGCGCACCCGGTGCGCCCCGACAGCTACGTGGCGATCGACAACTTCTACACCTCGACGGTCTACGAGAAAGGCGCCGAAGTCGTGCGCA
>JAJZHS010000260.1 GCA_021798395.1 Pseudomonadota bacterium | reverse complement strand
CGCGGCGCTGCAGCTGGGTTGCGCCGACCTGCTGCGCGCGCGCGGCGACGACGCCGCTGCGATCGACGCTTACGCGGCGGCCATCGAACGCTGGCAGGCGCTGCAGCGCAGCGGCAGCGCGCTGTACACGGCTGAGCTCGCCGACGTGCTCGCGCACAGCAGCTTCGAGCAGGCGCGGCTGCATTTCGCCGCCGGCGACGCGGCGGCCGCCGCGCGTGCCGCGGCACTGGCCACCGCGGCGTGGAGCGAGGCGGCGAACGCGGCCGACGCGCCGGAGCCGCAGCGGCTCGATGCGTTGGCCAACGGCTACGGCTTCCAGGGCGCCGCGCTGCGCCGGCTCGGCGAGCGCGACGCGGCTCGGCAGTGCTTCGCGCAGGCCGCGACGCTGTGGGGCCGCTTGCAGCTCGAGCTCGGCGCGGCGACGCCGCCGGGGCTGCTGCAACGGCTGGCGCTGGCGCGCCGGCAGATCGACGAACTCGACACGCAGGCGTGAGATCGATGGAGCCGACGCTGCCGCAGGCGAAGCACCAGCTGACCATGTCGCTGCTGATGACCCCGGACATGGCGAACTTCACCGGCAAGGTCCACGGCGGCGCGATCCTCAAGCTGCTCGACCAGGTCGCCTACGCCTGCGCCAGCCGCTACGCCGGGCGCTACGTCGTCACGCTCAGCGTCGACCAGGTGATGTTCCTCGAGCCGATCCACGTCGGCGAGCTCGTCACCTTCCTGGCCAGCGTCAACCACACCGGGCGCACGTCGATGGAAATCGGTATCAAGGTCGTCGCCGAGGACATCCGCAGCCAGCGCCGGCGCCACGTCAACAGCTGCTTCCTGACCATGGTCGCGGTCGACGACGACGGGCGGCCGACCGCGGTGCCGCCGTGGCAGCCGCGCACGGCCGAGGAGAGCCGGCGCAACGACGCGGCGCGGATGCGCCGCGAGCTGCGTCAGGAACTTGCCGAGCGATTCGCCGCGACGCGCCGCGCGCCGCAGGCCTGAGCCGGCGCGACGGCACGCTTCACGGGCCGAGGCCGAACTGGGTGGTCGAGGTGCCGTCCGTATACGCGTAGTTGTCGATGACGTCCTGCTCGTCGAACAGCACGACGAGTTGCTTGCGGCGCACGTACGACTGGCGCACGAACAAGTTGAGCACCGGCACGAAGGTGAGCAGGCCCGGCGTCGAGTGCGAGTACTCGTAGGTCCACTGTTCGCGGCTGCGCTCGAAGGTCACGCGGTTCGGTGGGCCGAGCGTGGCTTCGAGCTGGGCCTTGGTCGTGACGCCCTGGGTCAACTGCTGCTGCAGCGCCTGGCGGGTCGCGGCGCCCAGCTTTTCATTGCCGGCGGCCGAGCAACCGGCGAGCAGCGTGATGGCGACCGCACCGGCAACGGCATGACGTGCGCAGTCCATGATGGACCTCGCGCTTGGGGGAGCATCGACCCTCTCGCGTTCGCGTGCGAGAGGCCTCGATATCGGGGTTGAGGGAAGGCGGGACGGCACCGCGCTGGGCCGGCGTCAGCGCGACGGGGCCGCCGGCAAGCGCGCCTCGAGCGCGCGGCATTCGTGTCCCGCGCCGTGTTGCTGCCACGGGCCCGGCGCCGACCTGGGCGACGCTGCCGACGCCGGCACTGCGAGGTCGAAGTTGGCGCACAGCTCGAAGCGGCCGCTGCGCCGGCCGCCGGACTCGTGCATCGGCGCCAGCACGCGGTAATCGAAGGCGCGTTGCGTCAGCGGGTCGCGCATGGCCGCCGTGCAGTTGGCCTCGCGCGGCGACGCGAGCAGCGCGTCGAGCGTGGCGGGCAGCTCGCCACCGTCGCGCGCATAGCGCTCGACGCAGTCCGCCAGCCGCGTCAGCCGCTGCGCACGCTCGACGTCGAGCGCTTGCGCGCGCGCCTGCGCCGGCGTTCCGGCCAGGCGCAGGCCGAGCGCGAAGCCGGCCAGCGCGAACAGCAGCGCCATCGCGCCGACCGCGGGCAGCGCGCCGCGCGGCGGCGTGCGTCCATATTGCAACTGGCGCCGCTCGAGTCCATACAGAGCGATAACCAACGTCGCCAGCCACAGCAGCCACGCGGCCTTCAGCGCGAAGCGCATTGTCGCCTCGCCTTGCAGCATCGCGTAGACCACCGCGATCAGGTCGCCGATCATGGTCAGCAACGCGCACAGCAGCACGCCATAGGTGAACCAGCGCGTCACCGCCGGCTCGCGTCGCTTCGCGGCCGCGCCGTAGCGCGCGAACCACCAGCGCATCGTCAAGGCGTAGCCGGGCAGGGCGACCAGCAGCGCGGCCATCGCGCTGTGGATCGAGCGCGCCAGCGCACGCGCTTCGAGTTTCCTCAGCGGATCCGGGAAGGCCTGGTCGGCGAGGTTGAAGCCAAGGTGGATCATGGCCCAGATGACGATCGCCAGCAACGCGAAGCCGAACAGGCTCATGCCGACGTCGAGCGCTGTCGACGGCTGCAGCGCGGCGGTGGCGGCCGGCGCCGCCGGCGCGCCAAGCCCGATCAGGGCCTCGCGCAAGGCCTGCCGTGCCTGCTCAGGACTCCAGCCGAGCAGCGCCAGTTCGCTTTCGATCTGTTCGCGCGCGGCGCCGGCGCGCAGCCGCTCGGCGGCATAGGCGGTCAAGGCTTCCATGGCTGTCCTCGTCACGGATGATTGTCCGCCGCACAGGCAAGGCGCAGCGCGCGCAAGGTGTGCTGCCGGTTGACGCAGCGGGGCGGAACGACGGTGAGAGTGCGTTCCACGCCAAAAGTTCCGCGCTCGGGTGCGTACGCGAAACTTCAGAGCAATCAGGTAATCAAGTTCTTGGCAGAGTACCGACAATAAAACGCGCATTCAGCACGTTCGTCGCCATTGCCGAACGCTACGTCAACCCCAGGGTCATCGCCAGCGTCAGCAGCGCCAGCGGCACGCCGATGCGCGCATGCGCGATCCAGCCCAGGCGCAGTCCGCGCTGTTGCGCGGCGTCGGCGACGATCAGGTTGGCGATGCTGCCGACCAGGAACAGATTGCCGGCGAAAGTCGTCGCCAGCGCCAGCCCGGGCCCGAGCGCGGCCGGCGTCGACGGCAGCAGCAACATCACCGCCGGCACGTTCGACACCAGGTTCGACAGCACGAAACCCAGCGTCAGCCACGCGCCCTGGTGTTGCAGCGGGATGCCCCAGGCGAGCAGCTGCTGCAGCGCGCGCAGCGGCAGCCCGGTGTGCTGCAGCGCGGCGTTGACGACGAACAGGCCGACGAACAGCACCAGCAGGTTCCAGTCGACCAGGCCAAGCATCTGGCGCGAGTGCAGCTTGCGGCTCGTCAGCAGCACGCCGGCGCCGGCCAGCGCGACGACGTCGCGCGGCAGGCCGGAGAAGATGAACAGCGTGCCGACGACGGCGACGACGGCGCCGCCTTTCGCGCTTTGCCAGCGATCGAAGTCGACCGCGGGCTCGGCCGCGCCGTTGCTGCCCGCCTGGCGCAGGCTCGGTCGCACCAGCAGCCAGGTGGCGACGAGGCCGCCGAGCACCGGCAGCGCGGCCGTGCGCAAATAGCCGCTGAACGACAGGCGCAGCGATTCACCGATCAGGATGTTCTGCGGATTGCCGACCAAGGTCGCTGCCGAGCCGACGTTGGCCGCGCAGGCCAGCGCGATCAGGAACGGCAGCGGTGCGGATCCGCGCCGGCGCAGCGCGTCGATGAACACCGGCGTCGCCGCCAGGCAGACGATGTCGTTGCCGAACACCGCCGACATCGCCGCGACCGCGGCGATCGACGTCGCCAGCATCATGCCATCCGACCCCGCGTGCCCGGCGATGCGGCGCGAGACCTCGTCGTAGAAGCCGCCCAGGCGCATTTGCGCCGACATGACCATGAACGAGAACAGCAGCAGCAAGGTCGGCAGGTGCACCGCGGCGCGCGCCTGGTCGACGGTCAGCGCGCCGCCGGCGACCATCGCGATGGCGCCGAGCAGGGCCACCCCGGTGCGGTCCACTTGCAGCCACGGCAAGCCGCCCACGGCCATGCCGAGGTAGACGATGCCGAACACCGAAACGACGAAAAAGTCCATGGCAGGAGCGCCTGAGCCGCGCGTGAAATCGAGGTCGCGGTGGAGATGCTACGCCGGCTGCGGCGCAGCCCGGCTCTGCGCATCTGCTGGTCTGTTCCGGCGGCCTTGTCAGCGCCCATGCGCCGGGAACGCCTG
>JAJZHS010000259.1 GCA_021798395.1 Pseudomonadota bacterium | reverse complement strand
CGCAACCGCTGCCGCGGCCGCTGCGCGCGCTGATGCGCGCCGGCGCGCGGCTGATGTCGGCTGCCGCCGGAGCGGTCTGAACGCTCGGCCCGACCGCGCCCGACCGCGCTTCAGGCCTCGACGATCTCGACGCTGGTGCTGAACTGCGCCGTGTGCGCCAGCATCGCGCTGGCCGAGCAGTACTTCTCGTGCGACAGCCGAACCGCGCGCTCGACCGCGTCGGCGTTCAGGCCGCGGCCGCTGACCGTGAAATGGAAATGAATCCGCGTGAACACCTTCGGGTCTTCGGCTGCGCGCTCGGCCTGCAGCCGCACGCTGCAGCCGCGCACATCGTGCCGCCCCTTCTTCAGGATGTAGACGACGTCATACGCGGTGCACCCGCCGGTCCCGGCCAGCACCGTCTCCATCGGCCGCGGCGCCAGGTCGTGCCCACCCGGTTCGCCCGGCCTGCTCGCGCGTGCGCCATCCATGACGAGCAGGTGCCCGCTTCCAGTCTGCGCAACGAAGCGCATGCCATCCCCACCGACCCCCGCAACCCATTCGACCGTGCACTCCATGTCCGTCCGCTGCCTCCACCGGCGTTCGTCGGGCGCGCCCATCGCGCGCCGCAGCCGACGCCATTATCCGACCCGTCGTAAAACTCCGGCGTTCAGGCCGGAGATATAAGACGGCGCCGCGTAGCGGGTCATTGCATGCGATGATTGTAGGCATAAATTTTACACCATCGAAACGAACGTGTAACATCGGCCTATGCACCGAGCATACCGCTATCGCTTCTATCCGACTGACGCCCAAGCCCAGCAGCTTGCACGCACATTCGGGTGCGTGCGGCACGTCTACAACTGGGCACTGGATTTGCGCTCTACCGCGTGGAGCGCGTCCAAGGAACGGGTGAACTACCACGAGACGGCCCGGCGTCTCGCGCTGCTCAAAACGGACGCGGAGAAATCCTGGTTGAACGACGTTTCCAGTGTCGCGCTCCAGCAGTCGCTGCGCCATCTGGACAAGGGGCTCGCGAACTTCTTCGCGGGCCGCGCGAAGTACCCGCGCTTCAAGTCCAAGCGCGACAACGTGCAGGCCGCCAGCTACATGACCAACGGTTTCACGCTGCGCGATAGCCGCCTGACGCTGGCCAAGCACGACGCGCCGTTGGACGTTCGTTGGAGCCGCCCGCTGCCCGCTGACGCCAAGATCAGCAGCGTGACCGTCACGCGCGATGCGGCGAATCGCTACCACGTCTCGATCCTGCTTGATGAAACCGTGGTGCCTCTGCCTCAATCTGACCGCGCCGTCGGCGTCGACATGGGCCTGGCGCACCTGGCGATCACCAGCGACGGCCAGAAGATCGACAACCCCAAGCACCTCGCCCGCAAGCTCGCGCGCATCCAGAGATGGCAACGCAAGCTCGCGCGCAAGCGCGAAGCGGCCAAGGCGGCGCTTGGCCTCGAAGGCAAAAAGGTGCCCAAGGGCACGCGCATTCCGCGCTCCAACAATGCTGCCAAGATGTCCCGGCGCATTGCCAAAATCCACGCTGCCGTGCGCGACGCGCGGCGCGATCATCTGCACAAGGTCTCGACGATCATCATCCGCGAAAACCAAGCGGTGTGTGTCGAAGACCTTGCGGTGACCAACATGGTCAAGAACCGCAATCTTGCATCCGCTATTCAAGATGCAGGGTGGCGTGAACTGCGTTCCATGCTGGAATACAAGGCGGCGCTGTACGGCCGTCAGTTCGAGGTCGTGAGCCGCTGGCTTCCGTCTTCCAAGCGCTGCAGCGCCTGCGGCTACACGATGGAGTCGCTGCCGCTGTCGGTCCGGGAGTGGACATGTCCGCACTGCGGCACCGGCCACGACCGCGACATCAACGCAGCGAAGAACATCCTCGCCGCAGGATTGGCACAACTGCGCGAACACAGTACCGCGGGACACGCGGGAATGCACGCCTGTCAGGCGCCGAAAGGCGCGACATGAGAGCAGCCAGCAAGGACTCTCAGGACAGGAACCTGTCTTCGCGAGAAGCAGGAATCTTCGGCCTTTCGCTCTGCGTGACCCGCAGGGTCAAGGCCGGGGAGAATGTCAACGGGGTTTTGCAGTGCAGCGAAGGTTGCGCTAAAATTCACCGCATGCCGCGCCAGCGCGCGGCGCCTTTTGTCTCCTCCACCCTCCTGACAAGGTGGATTCGAACCCGGGCTCGTACCCGGGTTTTTTTTGCGCTGCGGCATGCTGCCCGGTCCGCACGGGCGACGGCCTCCTAGAATGGCCTCTCGCCCGCATTGCGTTCGATCATGCCGAAGAAAACGACCGATTACCTGCAGCGCATCCTCAACGCACGCGTCTACGACGTTGCGCACGAATCCGCGCTCGACCATGCGCGCAACCTCAGCCGCCGGCTGCACAACAAGGTCCTGCTCAAGCGAGAGGACCAGCAACCGGTGTTCAGCTTCAAGCTGCGCGGCGCCTACAACAAGATGTCGCGCCTGAGCGACGAGGAGCGCGCCCGCGGCGTGATCTGCGCGTCGGCCGGCAACCACGCGCAGGGCGTTGCGCTGTCGGCGCACCGGCTCGGCTGCCGCGCGGTCATCGTGATGCCGTCGACCACGCCGAAGGTCAAGGTCGACGCGGTGCGCGCGTTCGGCGGCGCCAGCGTCGACATCGTGCTCAGCGGCGACAGCTACAGCGACGCCTACGCCGCCGCGCTGCAACTGCAGCAGAAGCAGGACCTGAGCTTCGTGCACCCGTTCGACGATCCCGACGTGATCGCCGGCCAGGGAACGATCGGGATGGAAATCCTGCGCCAGCACCAAGCTCCGATCCACGCCGTGTTCTGCGCCATCGGCGGCGGCGGACTGGTCTCGGGCGTGGCCGCGTACATCAAGGCGGTGCGCCCGGAGATCAAGGTCATCGGCGTGCAGACCGTCGACTCGGACGCCATGCTGCGCAGCGTTCGCGCCGGCCGGCGCATCGAGCTGACCGACGTCGGGCTGTTCGCCGACGGCACGGCGGTGAAGAAGGTCGGCGAGGAGACGTTCCGGCTGACGCGCGAGCTGGTCGACGATTTCGTCGTCGTCAGCACCGACGAGGTGTGCGCGGCGCTGAAGGACATGTTCGAGGACACGCGCAGCGTGCTCGAGCCTTCGGGCGCGATGGCGGTTGCGGCGCTGAAGCAGTACGCGGCCGCGCACAAGCTCAAGGGCGAGACGCTGGTGGCGATCACCTGCGGCGCGAACATGAATTTCGACCGCCTGCGCTTCGTCGCCGAGCGCGCCGAAGTCGGCGAGGCGCGCGAGGCGCTGTTCGCAGTCAGCATCCCCGAGCGCCCGGGAAGCTTCCGCAAGCTGTGCGCGCTGCTGGGAACGCGCGCGGTGACCGAGTTCAACTACCGCCTCGGCGACCCGCAGCAGGCGCACGTGTTCGTCGGCGTCGGCGTCGCCGGACGCGACGACGCGCGGCGAATCGACCACGCGCTGCAGCGCGCGGGCTACCCCACGCTGGACCTGACCGACGACGAACTGGCCAAGCAGCATGTGCGCCACCTGGTCGGCGGCCGCGGCCCGCACGGCGCGCGCGCGCCGCACGAGCGCCTGCTGCGCTTCGATTTTCCCGAGCGCCCCGGAGCGCTGATGCGCTTCCTGGAACAACTGAAGCCGGACTGGAACATCAGCCTGTTCCATTACCGCAACCAGGGCGGCGACGCCGGCCACGTGCTGGTCGGGATCCAGGTTCCGCCAGCCGACGACCAGCGTTTCGCGCAGTTCCTCGGCGCGCTCGGCTATTCCCACGTCGAGGAGACGGCAAACCCGCTGGTCGCGCTGTTCCTCTAAATATCAAAGCACCCCGGCGCGCCCCCGGAACCGGGCTGCGCCCGGCCACGCATGCGCTCAGCGCGGACCTTCCTCCTGCAGCACCGGAGGCTGCCCTCCGACCGCGAGCGGAGGCGCGACCGCCGCGGGAACGGACTGGATCGCTGCCGTCTCGGCGCGGGGCTGCCGCGCCATGCGCAAGGCGACCCGGGCGCCGCGTTCGCGCAGCAACGCCCGGTCGAACGCGGTGTCGAGCAGGGTCACCCCGGGTTCGACCTCACCGCCGACCGCGACCGCGCGCGGCGACTTGCCGCTGATGCCGATCAGCGCCGCGCCTGCCTTGTCGCCGCCGCCGATCACGCCCAGCAGCGTGAAGCGCGACACCGCGGCCGCGGCC
>JAJZHS010000258.1 GCA_021798395.1 Pseudomonadota bacterium | reverse complement strand
CTGCGCGCCGGCGCACTGACCGCGCCGCACGGCGTCGCCGACGCCCGCCCGCCGGGCAGCCCGCGGGCGCTGGGCAGGCGACGCCGCCGGTCACGGCCCGTGCACAATGGCGGCATGGCCCGTCGCCCCCGTCTCTGCCTGCCCGGTCACCCGCATCTCGTGCTGCAACGCGCAACCGCCGGAGTCGAGGCCTTCGGCGGCGACGATGATTACCTCGACTACCTGCGCCGGCTGGCCGACGGCGCCGCGCGCCGAGCCGTGCAGGTGCATGCCTGGTGCCTGGTGCCCGACGCCGTCTGGCTGCTGTTGACGCCCGACGACCGCGCCGGGATGTCGGCGCTGATGCAGCAGCTGGCGCGCAGTGTCAGCCGGGATCGCGGCGGTGCGGTGTGGGACGGGCGCTTTCGTGCCGCGCTGCTGCAGCCCGGCGCGCGGGTGCTGCAGGCCATCGCCGCGGTCGACCAGGCCGCAGCCCTGCAGGGCCATGTGGCCGATGCCGCGGCCTGGCGCTGGAGCAGCCTGGCCCATCACAGCGGCGGCCGCGCCGACGCCATCGTGCGCGAGGCGCCCGAGTACTGGGCGCTGGGCAACACACCGTATGCGCGCGAGGCGGCGTTTCGCGGCGTGCTCGCCGCCGGCGACGCCGCGCGCGCGTGGACGCAGCTGCGCGCGGCCACGCTGGCCGGGGTCGCGCTCGGCGACGCCGCGTTCGTCGACGGCGTCGCGCAACGCATCGGGCGGCGCGCCGAGCCGGGCCGCCGGGGGCGCCCGCGCCGGAGCGCGGTGGAGGATTGATGTAGCTGTCCCCTTTTAATTTCGCGGTTCATGGCCGCGCCCTTATAAATGGGGACAGATAAAAGGATTTTTGTTGCGCTGCGTGTTGCATTGCAGTAAATTGCACCGATCCCACCTCAGTCACGATGCGGAGCCGTCCATGCACACGCCCGAGCAATCCGAAATCCAGTCGCTGGCCCGGCATGGCCTGTACGGCCCCGGCCAGGAGCACGACGCGTGCGGCGTCGGTTTCGTCGCGCACATCAAGGGCGTCAAGTCGCACGACATCGTGCGCAACGGCCTGCTGATCCTGAAGAACCTCGACCACCGCGGAGCGGTCGGCGCCGACAAGCTGATGGGTGACGGCGCCGGCATCCTGCTGCAGATTCCCGACGCGTTCTACCGCGCCGACATGGCCGCGCAGGGCGTCGAGCTGCCGCCGTTCGGCGAGTACGGCGTGGGCATGATCTTCCTGCCGCGCGAGTCAGCGTCGCGGCTGGCGTGCGAGCAGGAAATCGAGCGCGCGGTGCGCGCCGAGGGGCAGGTGGTGCTGGGCTGGCGCGACGTTCCGGTGGACCGCGACATGCCAATGTCGCCGACGGTGCGCGCCAAGGAGCCTGTGATCCGCCAGATCTTCATCGGCCGCGGCCCCGACGTGATGGTCACCGACGCGCTCGAGCGCAAGCTGTTCGTGATCCGCCGCGTCGCCAGCCACGCCATCCAGCGGCTGAACCTGCGTCACGGCAAGGAATACTTCGTGCCGTCGATTTCGGCGCGCACCGTGGTCTACAAGGGCCTGCTGCTGGCCGACCAGGTCGGCGAGTACTACAAGGACCTGCAGGACCCCCGCGTGGTCTCGGCGCTGGCGCTGGTGCACCAGCGTTTCTCGACCAACACCTTCCCCGAGTGGCCGCTGGCGCACCCCTACCGCATGGTCGCGCACAACGGCGAGATCAACACCGTCAAGGGCAACTACAACTGGATGCGCGCGCGCGAAGGCGCGGTCAGCTCGCCGGTGCTCGGCGACGACCTGAAGAAGCTGTGGCCGCTGATTTACGCCGGGCAGAGCGACACCGCCAGCTTCGACAACTGCCTCGAACTGCTGGTGGTCGCCGGCTACCCGCTGTCGCACGCCATGATGATGATGATTCCCGAGGCGTGGGAACAGCATGCCCTGATGGACGAGCGCCGGCGCGCGTTCTACGAATACCACGCGGCGATGATGGAGCCGTGGGACGGCCCGGCGGCGATCGCCTTCACCGACGGCCGCCAGATCGGCGCCACGCTGGATCGCAACGGACTGCGCCCGGCGCGCTACATCGTGACCGACGACGACCTGGTGGTAATGGCCTCCGAGGCCGGGGTGCTGCCGATCGCCGAAAGCCAGATCGTCAAGAAGTGGCGGCTTCAGCCGGGCAAGATGTTCCTCATCGACATGGAAGCCGGGCGCATCATCGACGACCAGGAAATCAAGGACCAGCTCGCCGCGGCGCGCCCGTACCGGCAGTGGATCGACAACCTGCGCATCCGCCTCGACGACGTCGCGTGCGACGGCGAGGCCCCGGTCGCGGCGCTGCCGCTGCTCGACCGCCAGCAGGCCTTCGGCTACACCCAGGAGGACGTCAAGTTCCTGCTCGCGCCGATGGCCGAAAAGGCCGAGGAGGCGATCGGCTCGATGGGCAACGACGCCGCGCTGGCGGTGCTGTCGAACCGCGCCAAGCCGCTGTACACCTACTTCAAGCAGCTGTTCGCGCAGGTCACCAACCCGCCGATCGACTCGATCCGCGAGAACATGGTCATGTCGCTGGTGTCGTTCATCGGCCCGCGGCCGAACCTGCTCGACATCAACCAGGTCAACCCGCCGATGCGCCTGGAGGTCAGCCAGCCGGTGCTCGACCACGCCGACATGGCCAAGCTGCGCACCATCGCGCGCCACACCGGGGGCAAGTTCCGCTCGTACGAAATCGACATCTGCTATCCCGTCGCGTGGGGCCACGAAGGCATCGAGGCGCGGCTGGCGTCGATCTGCGCCGAGGCCGTCGACGCGCTGCGCGTGGGCCACAACATCCTGATCGTCACCGACCGCCACCTCAGCGCCGAGCGCGTCGCGATCCCGGCGCTGCTGGCGATGAGCGCGGTGCACCAGCACCTCATCACCCTGGGGCTGCGCACGCAGACCGGGCTGGTGGTCGAAACCGGCAGCGCGCGCGAGGTGCACCACATGGCGGTGCTCGCCGGCTACGGCGCCGAGGCCGTGCATCCGTACCTGGCGCTGGAAACCATCGCCGACATGGCGCGCGAACTGCCCGGCGAACTCGGCGCCGACAAGGCCGTCGCCAACTACGTCAAGGCGGTCGGAAAGGGCTTGCAGAAGGTCATGTCGAAGATGGGAATCTCGACCTACATGAGCTACTGCGGGGCGCAGATCTTCGAGGCCGTCGGCCTGTCGCGCGACCTGGTCGACAAGTACTTCACCGGCACCGTCAGCCAGGTCGAGGGGGTCGGCGTGTTCGAGGTCGCGCAGGAGGCGCTGCGCATGCACCGCGACGCGTTCGGCTCCAATCCGGTGCTGGCCGCGGCGCTGGACTGCGGCGGCGAGTACGCCTGGCGCACGCGCGGCGAGGAACACCTGTGGACGCCCGACGTGATCGCCAAGCTGCAGCATGCGACGCGCGCCAACAACTACCAGACCTACAAGGAATACGCCCAGCTGATCAACGACCAGGGCCGGCGCATGCTGACCCTGCGCGGACTGTTCGAGTTCAAGCTCGACCCGGCGCGCGCGATCCCGCTCGACGCGGTCGAGCCGGCGGTGGACATCGTCAAGCGCTTCGCCACCGGCGCCATGTCGCTGGGATCGATCTCGACCGAGGCGCACGCCACCCTGGCGGTGGCGATGAACCGCATCGGCGGCAAGAGCAACACCGGCGAAGGCGGCGAGGATCCGCTGCGCTACCGCGCCGAAATGCGCAGCGGCCGCTCCGACGTCGCCGACGGCGCGACCCTGGCCGGGGTGCTCGGCGCGCAGCGCGTGGTCAGCGACATCCCCTTGCGCGCCGGCGACTCGCTGCGCTCGAAGATCAAGCAGGTCGCTTCCGGCCGCTTCGGCGTCACCGCCGAGTACCTGAGCAGCGCCGACCAGATCCAGATCAAGATGGCGCAGGGCGCCAAGCCCGGCGAGGGCGGCCAGCTGCCGGGCGGCAAGGTGTCCGAGTACATCGGCATGCTGCGCTACTCGGTTCCCGGGGTCGGCCTGATCTCGCCGCCGCCGCACCACGACATCTATTCGATCGAGGACCTGGCGCAACTGATCCACGACCTGAAGAACGCCAACAGCCGCGCGTCGATCAGCGTCAAGCTGGTGTCCGAGTCGGGCGTCGGCACGGTGGCCGCGGGCGTGGCCAAGGCCAAGGCCGACCACGTCGTCA
>JAJZHS010000257.1 GCA_021798395.1 Pseudomonadota bacterium | reverse complement strand
GGGCTCGAGCGCGTACGGCGTGTTCTCGAACTTGGCGTGGCGCTGGCGCATCTCCAGCAGCTTGGCCTGGAAGAAGGCGCGCGGATCCAGGTGCGCCTTGTAGGCGTGGCGGAAGCGATGCACCAGCGCGGCGTCGCCGCACAGCGCGCGCGCCTCGAGCAGCGTGGTCTGCACCGTCACGTCGCGCGCCGACTCCTCGATGCAGGCGTCGACGGTGCGTACGCTGGGGCCGATCTCCAGGCCGGCGTCCCAGCACGCGGCGACGAAACGCTCGGCGGCGCGCTGCGCCGCGGGGGCGTCGGCGTCGGCCAGCAGCACCAGCACGTCGACGTCGGAATGCGGAAACAACTCGCCGCGGCCGTAGCCGCCGACCGCGAGCAGGGCGCCGTCGGCCGGCATGCCGCAGTCGGCCCACAGCGCGCGCAGCGCCGTGTCGGCGGCGCGGGTCAGCCCGCGCAGCAGCGGACTGACGCGCTGCGGATGCGCGCGGAAGGCGTCGATCAGTTCGGCGCGCGCCGCGCGCCACGCGCTGCGCACCGCGGCAACGGCATCGACGCGCGCGGCCACGGTGTTCATCGCCGCCCCGGACCTGCTCAGGCCGCGACGAACGCCGGCGGCGCCGGGGTCCCAGGCGACACGGTCAGCACCTCGTAGCCGGTTTCGGTGACCAGCACCATGTGCTCCCACTGCGCCGACAGCGATCGGTCTTTGGTCACGATGGTCCAGCCGTCGGGCATTTCGCGGATTTCGCGCCGCCCGGAGTTGATCATCGGCTCGATGGTGAACACCATGCCGGGGCGCAGTTCGTCCAGGGTCCCTGGTTTGCCGTAGTGCAGCACCTGAGGCTCCTCGTGGAACTTGCGGCCGATGCCGTGGCCGCAGAACTCGCGCACCACGCTGTAGCCCGAAGCCTCGGCGAAAGTCTGGATGGCGTGGCCGATGTCGCCCAGGCGCGCGCCGGGGCGCACCTTGACGATGCCGTGCCACATGGCTTCGTAGGTCACCCGGCACAGGCGTTCGACATGGGGCGCGACGGTGCCGATCATGAACATGCGGCTGGTGTCGCCGTGCCAGCCGTCCTTGATCACGGTGACGTCGATGTTGACCACGTCGCCGTCCTTCAGCGCGCGGTCGTTCGGGATGCCGTGGCAGACGACCTGGTTCACCGAGGTGCAGATCGACGCCGGATAGGGGGTATAACCGGGCGGGCAGTAGTTCAGCGGCGCGGGGACGGCCTGTTGCACACGGACGATGTAGTCGTGCGCCAGGCGGTCGATCTCGCGGGTGGTGACGCCGGCCTTGACGTGCGGCGTCAGGTAGTCGAGAAGTTCGGCGCCCATGCGCGCGGCCTTGCGCAGCGCCGGAAGGTCTTCGGCCGTTTTGATCGTGATGCTCATGCTTCGCATTATCTCACCGCGGGCGCGCTCGCGCGGCGGGCCGCGGCCTGCCTAGAATGTGCGGGTTCCGCCCAACCCGACCGCCACGAACCCGCGCGCGCAGTTCCCGCCCATGCACATCTCCACCTTCGAAGGCGCCGCGGCGCTGTCGCCGTTTCGTCGCCAGGCGCTGCTGCAGCGCATCCAGGCCCAGCTGCCGGCGTGCACCGCGGTGCACGCGCGACTGCTGCATTTCGTCGCCACCGCGCAGCAGCCCGACGCCGCGTTGCGCGAGCGTCTGGCCGCGCTGCTGCACTACGGGCCGGTCTACGACGGCGCGCACGACGGCGCCAGCCTGCTGGTGCTGCCGCGGTTGGGGACGATTTCGCCGTGGGCCAGCAAGGCCACCGACATTGCGCACAACTGCGGCGCCGCGGTGCTGCGCATCGAGCGAGGCGTTGAGTACCGATTCACGCTGCGCGCGCCCGGGCTGCTGCGCGGGGCGCCGACGCTGGATGCCGACGCGCTGGCGCGCATCGCGCCTCTGCTGCACGACCGCATGACCGAAAGCGTGGTCTTCGAGCGGGCCGACGCGCAGCGCCTGTTCGATGCCCTCGCGCCGCGGCCGCTGCAGCGCGTCGACGTGCTCGGCGAGGGCCGCGCAGCGCTGCAGCGCGCCAACGTCGCGCAGGGACTCGCCCTGTCGGACGACGAAATCGACTACCTGGCAGACGCCTTCGGCCAGATCGGGCGCAACCCGACCGACGTCGAACTGCTGATGTTCGCGCAGGCCAACAGCGAACATTGCCGGCACAAGATCTTCAACGCCCAGTTCGTCATCGACGGCGAGCCGCAGCCGCAGTCGCTGTTCGGCATGATTCGACATACCCACACCAGCAGCCCGCAAGGCACCGTGGTGGCGTATTCGGACAACGCCGCGGTGATGCACGGCGGTACCGTGCAGCGCTGGCAAGCGCAAGGCGCCGAGCAGCGCTACAGCGCCGAGCCGGCGCTGGTGCACACGTTGATGAAGGTCGAGACCCACAACCACCCGACGGCGATCTCGCCGTTCCCGGGCGCGGCCACCGGCGCCGGCGGCGAAATCCGCGACGAGGGCGCCACCGGCCGCGGCGGCCGGCCGAAGGCCGGCCTGTGCGGCTTTCACGTCTCCAACCTGCGGCTGCCCGGCGAGGCCGCCGAGCCGTGGGAGGGCGACGACTGCGGGCGGCCGTCGCACCTGGCAAGCGCGCTGCAGATCATGCTCGACGGGCCGATCGGCGCGGCCGCGTTCAACAACGAATTCGGCCGCCCCAACCTCGGCGGCGTGTTCCGCGTGTTCGAGCAGCGCGCGGCCGACCGGGTGTGGGGCTACCACAAGCCGATCATGCTCGCCGGAGGCATCGGCGAAGTGGCCGATGCGCACACCCACAAGGTCGGTTTCGGCCCCGGCAGCCTGCTGGTGCAGCTCGGCGGCCCCGGCATGCGCATCGGCCTGGGCGGCGGCGCCGCGTCGAGCCTGGCCACCGGGGCCAACGCCGAGCACCTGGATTTCGATTCGGTGCAGCGCGGCAACCCGGAAATGCAGCGCCGCGCGCAGGAAGTGATCGACGCCTGCCGCGCGCTGGGCGCGGCCAACCCGATCCTGGCCATTCACGACGTCGGCGCCGGCGGGCTGTCGAACGCGTTTCCGGAGCTGGTCGAAGGCGCCGGTCTGGGCGCGCGCTTCGAGCTGCGCGACGTTCCGGTCGAAGAAAGCGGCATGAGCCCGCGCGAGATCTGGTGCAACGAAAGCCAGGAACGCTACGTGCTGGCGATCGACCCCGCCGCGCTCGACGACTTCGCCGCGATCTGCGCGCGCGAGCGCTGCCCGTTCGCCGTCGTCGGCCGCGCCACCGCGCAGCCGCAACTGCGCGTCGACGACCGCCTGCTGCCCGAGCAGCCGGTCGACATGCCGCTGGGCGTGCTGCTGGGCAAGCCGCCGCGCATGGTGCGCGACGTGCGACGCGCGCCTCTGCAGCTGCCCGACGTCGACCTCACCGGGGTCGATCTGGACTGGGCCGCGCGCACGGTGCTGCGCCACCCCAGCGTGGCGAGCAAGCGCTTCCTGGTCAGCATCGGCGACCGCACCGTCGGCGGCCTGTCGCACCGCGACCCCATGGTCGGGCCGTGGCAGGTTCCGGTGGCCGACTGCGCCATCACCCTGGCCGATTTCGCCGGTTGCCGCGGCGAGGCGATGGCGATGGGCGAGCGCACCCCGCTGGCGGTGGCGGACGCCGCAGCGTCCGGGCGCATGGCGGTGGCCGAGGCGCTGACCAACCTGCTCGCCGCGCCACTGGTGTCGCTGGCGCAGGTCAAGCTGTCGTGCAACTGGATGGCCGCGTGCGGCCAGCCGGGACAGGACGCCGCGCTGTACGACACGGTGCGCGCGGTGGCCATGGAACTGTGCCCGCAGCTGGGCATCGGCGTACCGGTGGGCAAGGATTCGCTGTCGATGCACACGCGCTGGAGCGACGGCGACGCCGCGCGCAGCGTGACCTCGCCGGTGTCTCTGGTGGTGTCCGCGTTCGCCGTGCTCGACGACGTGCGCGGCGCGTGGACGCCGCAGCTGCGCGTCGACGCCGGCCCCAGCGTGCTGCTGCTGGTCGACCTCGGCCACGGCCGCCAGCGCATGGGCGGAAGCATCCTGGCGCAGGCGCTGGGCCAGGCCGCGCAGCCGGTGCCCGACCTCGACGACGCGGACGACCTGCCGCGGCTGTGCGCGGCGCTGCGCGCGCTGCGCGCGCGCGACCAGGTGCTGGCCTATCACGACCGCAGCGACGGCGGGCTGTGGGC
>JAJZHS010000256.1 GCA_021798395.1 Pseudomonadota bacterium | reverse complement strand
TAGAGGAACTCGCGCCGCGGCGTCCCGCTGCCCCACACCGTCACCACCTCGGCACCGGCAATGCGGGCCTCGTGGAAGCGGCGGATCAGCCCCGGGATCACGTGCGAGTTCTCCGGGTGGTAGTTGTCGCCCGGCCCGTACAGATTGGTCGGCATCACGCTGCGGTAGTCGACCCCATGGCTGGCGCCGTACTGCCGGTTGTAGCTCTCGCACAGCTTGATGCCGGCGATCTTGGCGATCGCGTACGGCTCGTTGGTCGGCTCCAGCACACCGGTGAGCAGCGCGTCCTCGCGCATCGGCTGCGGCGCCAGCTTCGGGTAGATGCAGCTCGACCCCAGCAGCAGCAGCCTGCGCACCCCGGCGCGCAGCGCCGCGTCGATCACGTTGGCCTCGATCATCAGGTTGGCGTAGATGAACTCGGCCGGATACGTGTTGTTGGCGTGGATCCCGCCCACCTTGGCCGCCGCCAGGTAGACCTGGTCGGGCCGCTCGGCGTCGAAGAACGCGCGCACCGCAGCCTGCTCGGTCAGGTCCAGCTCGGCGTGGCCGCGGGTGACGATGCGCGACTCCGGATGCCCGGCCGCGCGCAGCGCGCGGTGGATCGCCGCGCCGACCATGCCGCGGTGGCCGGCGATGAAGATTTTCGGGAAGGAGTTGTCGTTCATATTGAAATGATGCCAGCATTGCCCACGTCGAAATACGCCTTGGTGTACGGATGCACGTCGGCATCGGCGCACGCCTCCCGCGGCGCAAACGCCCTGAACGCCCCGTGCTGGTCGTCTCCCGGACGTTCGGGAAGCGCATCCACCAGCACCCGGTGCGCCAGCACCACGTAGTGGGTCGTGATCGAAACGACCCCGGCGAAATTGTCCGGATAGCGATGCTCGAACACGCCGACGAACTGCGCGTCGCAGCGCCGCAGCGCCAGGCCCAGCTCGCCCGCGGCGATGCGCGCGAACGCAGCGTCCAGGCTTTCGTCCTTGCGCACCACCCCACCCGGAACGAACCAGCTATGCTGTGCCGGCCGGTTGCGCCGCCAGCCCAGCAGCACCCGCCCGGCAGCGTCGTGCACGATCAGGTCGATCGACACCAGCGGCGCGCGCGCCACCACGTCGAGCCAGTGCGCGCGGGGCTGCGCCGCGGGGGCGGCGGGTGCGGAATACGTGTCGGAATGGCTCACAACCGGCAATGATGCCAGACTCGCGCGACGCCCGGCCCGCAGGCCGCCGTGCCGTGCGCCGGCGGTGCATCATCCGCGCCACAGCGGCACCCCGATCCGGGGGCAGCGTGGCACAGATCGTCACGGAAACGCAAGACGTTTGCTGTATATTAGTTGCGGTCCCCAGGTCCAGATCAACTGCACGCCTTCCCAGGAGTTGAAACATGAAAAAAATCCTTGCTCTTGTCGCGACCCTCGCGTTGCTCGCCTCGCCCGCCGCGTTCGCGCAAAGCAGCGCCCCGAAGACCGGCAGCACCGGCGGCGCCGGTAGCACGACCGGAGCCGGCGGCGCCGGCGGCTCGACCGCGGGCGGAACCCTCGGCGCAGGCGCGATCGGCGGCGGCACCGCGGCCGGTATCGGCGGCGGCGTGCTCCTGGCCGGAGCCATCGCCTCGGCGTCCAACAGCGGCAGCACCGGCACCACCGGGACCACCGGGACCACCGGGACGCATTGACCGCGCGCCGCGCTCGCCGTAGCGCGGTCGCCGACCGTCGCCGCCGCCGTCGCGGCGGCGGTCTGCATGCACCATCCGCTTCACCGGGCCGCACCGCGCGGGCCCGGCGCCCCTCTGTTGCCCGCACGTGCCCAAGCCGTTGCCCCGCCTCCGCCGAGACGCCGTCGCCGCTGCGCTGAGCGCGGCATTGGCTGCATGGGCGGCACTCGCGGCGTTGACGGGATGCACCCCGGCCACCCAGTCGCTCGTCGAAATCACCCCGCTGCGCCACCTGCTCGGCCATCCGCCGGAGCCGACGTTCAACCCCCGCTACCGCTACCTGCGGCTGACCGTCAACGGCAGGCCGTTCTACATGGCGCTGGGCTTCATCGAAGGCAGGCCCGGGGCGCGCACCGACGTCTGGTACAGCTCGGTCAGCGAGGTGCTGCGGCTGCGCGACGGCCTGGTCGTCGGATCGGCCGGGCTGCCTGTGAACTGGGTCGACGTGCGCTATTCGGCCTGGCCGAGCTGGACCCACGCCGCGCAGACCCTCACCCGCAGCGTCGACGTGCAGCCCGGCTACCGCTTCGGCCTGCGCCAGCGGCTTGAACTGCGGCCGGTGCCGTCCCCGGGAGCGCGCGAACTCGTCGGCGTCGACCCGCGCAGTGTGCGCTGGTTCGCCCTGCGCGACCAGGCCACGCAACGGATCGACTACTACGCGGTGCGCGCAACCCCGGGCCGGCGGCCCGACGTGATCTACGGCGAGCAGTGCCTCGACGCGCGGCTGTGCCTGACCTGGCAGCACTGGCCCGCGCACCGATGAGACACGCCGCCCTCCTCCCGCGCGCCGCCGGCGCAGCGCTGGCCGCGCTGGCGCTGCTCGCGCAGGCTCCGGCGATCGCCGCCGGCACCGCCGTCACCGTGCGCGGCGACCAGCCGCTGAGCCGCCTGCTGCTGGCCCACGCTGCGGCGGCCTCCGCCTACGCCCCCGGCACCGCCTGGTACGCGCAGGCGCAGGCGCTGCAGCAGGCCGAAAGCCGGCAAAGCCTGATCGACCGCTTCGCCGACCTCGCCGACCGCGACCCCGCCCACGCCGCCGACGACCGCGCGATGCAGGCGCTGATCGCGTCGATGCCGACCACCGGGCGCGTGGTGCTGCCGCAGACCGACCCCCGCTACCTGCAGGCCCACCCCGCGGCGCAGCCCGTGCTTGCCGCGGGCGACCTGCTGGTGCTGCCGTCGCGGCCGCGCAGCGTCACCGTGGTGCGCCCGGACGGAACGGTGTGCCGGGTGCGCTTCGTGCCCGGCGCGCAGGCGCTGGCGTACGTGCGCCGCTGCGCGGCCGGCGCCGCGCCGGCCACGCTGTGGATCAGCCAGCCCGACGGACGCGTGCAGCGCGCCGACGTCGCGCCGTGGAACGCGACGCGCCAGGACCCTCCCGCGCCCGGCGCGTGGGTCGTGCTGCCCGGCCCGCACTGGCCGCAGCGCGTCGCCAGGCAGCTGGCCGACTTCCTCGCCACCCAGCCTCCGGCCGGGCAGCGCGCGCTCGCCGCCGGAGTCACGCCGCCGTTCCGCGAGCAGACCGCGCCGCCGCTGCCGCTGGCCCCCGCGCTGGCGCTGCGCCCCGCGCAGCTGGCCATGCGCCCCGCGCGCGACCTGGCGATCACCGCCAACGACTGGGGAATGCCCGGGCTGCTGCAGGAGCCCGACGCGCGCATGTACCCCACCGGCGAAGCCGTCGCCAGCATCAGCCACGTCTACCCGTACACCCGGCTGAACTTCATGTTCCAGCCGTTCAGCTGGATGGAACTGGGGTTCCGCTACACCAGCATCCTGAACGAGCTCTATGGTCCAACGATTGCCGGCAACCAGAGCTACAAGGACAAGAGCGCCGACGTGCGCTTCAGGCTGCACGGGGAAACGCGCTGGTGGCCCGAGGTCGCGCTGGGAATCCAGGACGTCGGCGGCACCGGACTGTTCTCCGGCGAATACCTGGTCGCCAGCAAGCGCACCGGCAACTTCGACTGGACCGCTGGACTGGGCTGGGGCTACCTGGGCGAGCGGCAAAGCCTGCCCAACCCGCTGGGCTTCGTTTTCAAGAGCTTCCGGACGCGGCCGTCGTCGGCCACCGCCTCGGGCGGAACCTTCTCGATCAAATCCTTTTTCCACGGCCGCACCGCGCCGTTCGCCGGGGTGCAGTACCAGACTCCGCTCGAAGGGCTGATCCTGAAGGCCGAGCTCGACGCCAACAACTATCAGCACGAGCCCCTGGGCAACGTGCTGCCGCAGCGCTCGCCGCTGAACTTCGGCCTGGTCTACCGGATCAACCGCAACCTCGACTTCGCCCTCGGCTACGAGCGCGGCAACACCCTGCAGGCGCAGTTCACGCTGCACGGCGACCTCGCCCGCGTCAGCCAGCCCAAGGTCGGCTACCCGCACGAAGAGCCGCTGCAGCCTGCGTACGCCGAAGCGGCGGTGCGCGACCGCACCCTTGACATGGCGCCGGACAACGACTCCGCGGTGCTCGACGCCCTCGCGCGGCAGCGCGCCGGCGGCGCGGCGTGGGC
>JAJZHS010000255.1 GCA_021798395.1 Pseudomonadota bacterium | reverse complement strand
CGGGCCGGCGGCGTGCGTCGGCGCGCCGACGCGCACGCGGCCGCGGCCGGCGCGGGCGATGCCGCGCACGGTCGCCGCGGCTTCCAGCAACCGCGCCGCCGAAATGTCGTCGGAATACGCGAACGCTGTCTTGTCGCCTTCGATCGCGCGGATGCCGAAGCCCTGCTCGATGCCGAAGCTGCCGCTCTTGACCATGCCCTCCTCGAGGCTCCAGCCTTCCGAGCGGGTGTACTGCAAGTAGATGTCGGCGTAGTCGAGCCGATGCTCGAACGCGCTGGACAGCGCGCGCTGCAGCAGGCCCTCGTCGATGCCGTAGGGGTTCAGCAGCAGGCGCCGGGCTTCGGCCAGGCGCAGCGCCGCGGGTTCGGTCGTCGTATCCATGTTCCGATTGTAGGAAGTGCCGCGGTTTCGCGCGCGGCACCGGCGCGGCGGACTACCCGGCCGCGCGCAACACCTCGGCGTGGCCGTGGCGCGCGCGCACGCGATCGGGGCCGACGCCGCGGCGCACCGCGAAGGCCTTCACCGCGGTGTCGCGCGGCTTCGGCGGCGACACGTAGGCGCCGTCGGCACGGCGCAGCACGGCGACGCGAGGCTCGTGCGCACGCTCGCCGCGACGCACGACGACGCCGAGCTCGCCGTTGGCCAGCTCGACGTAGGAGCCCGGCGGATACAGGCCGACGACGCGCAGCAGCGCGGCGCCGAGCGCGTCGGGCTTGCCGCCGGCGCCGACGCAGGCATCGCGCGCGGCGATCGCCGGCGTCAACCCCGAGCGGGTGCGCCTGCGGCTGAGCTTGGCGACGTAGACGTCGACGCGCTGCAGCAGCGCGGCCAGCTGCTGCGCGTCGTCGTCGCCGGGCTGCGGCGCGTGGTGGCTGCGCACCGCCTGCACCCAGACCGCGTCGTCGATTCCGGCCTGCTCGAGGCGCTCGGCGCCGCGCGTGGCGTGGTCGCCGATCTGCTCGCGCTGGGTATCGCTGAGCGCGGCGTCCTGCACCGCGAGCTGGTCCTGCAGCCGCGTCATGCCGACGTTCATGCTGAACGCCGCGCAGGCCGCACGCGCGGCCGCGGCTTCGTCCCACTCGAGCCAGTCGGCGAGCAGCCGTGCGACCAGCGCGCAGGCCATCGCATGCGTCGCGCTGTAATGCGTCGGGACGTTGATCTTCTCGTTGAGCAGGTAGTACAGGCCGAGGTCGGGGTAGCGCAGCCCGAGCCGGCACAGCGCGTCGGCCAGCTCGACCAGGCGCTGGCCCCAGGCGGCGTCGGGTTCCTCGTGCTGCAGCAGGTTGACCGCCTGCACGCGCAGCCGGTCCCAGGCGTCGAGCGCGTCGCGCGCCGACAGCGCGTCGGGAGCTCGCGCCGGCGCCGGCGCCGCGTCGACGGTGACGACGCCCGAGGCCGCGGCAGCGGCCGCCTCGTCGGCAGGTTCGGCAACTCCGCTCGCAGCTGCGGCAACGTCGGTCTCGGCCATCGCGTCTGGAAAGGGGTACGGGGCGCCTCGCGCCCCGTCGTGCAGCATACGCCGGCAGGCCGCGCCCGGCGGCAGCGGACCGTCAGTCGGTGTAGGCGATGAAGCCGTGGGGCGAATTCGACAGCAGCTCGAAGGCGCCGTCGACCGCGCGCGGAGCCGCGTTCGTGGTCGTCGCGGTAGCGCGGTTCGCCGCGCGCTCGACGTAGTCGTCGACGATCATCCATCCGGGCGCGGCGGCGTCGACCGATGCGAACTCGTCGTCGATGATCTCGAAGCCGTCGGCGTCGTCGTCGGGCGCGGCGGTCGCCGCAGCGGGCGCGCCTTGCGGGAACGGGTTGACCGTGCCGCGCAGGCCGGTGGCCACGGTACGCCCATAGAAGAACGGCAGCCCGAGCACGCTGAGCGAGCGCTGCCCGTCGTCCCAGCCGACGACCATCGGCAAGGCCCCGTGCGTCGAATGCGCCTTCAGGTACTTGACGGTCGGGCCGACGTACAGCGGGCGGGCCAGCTTGACCTCGTCGTCGCCCGAGCGCACCGCCAGCTCGATCGGCGTCGGCGCGACAGCGTCGTAGTACGACGCATAGCGCGCGTGGCGCGACACGCCGAGGTGGCTCAGGTCCAGCGACAGCGCGTTGGTGCCGCTGTCGACCAGCACCGGAAAACGGCGCGCGCCGATGGCGGCCGCGAACTGCCCGTTGTCGTCGAGATCGTGCGACACGATGCGCGCGCCGTGCGGGAACAACGCTTCGGTGGCCGCACCGATGCCCAGGCCGAGCCAGCCCTGCACGCGCGTGGCGCCGGCGGTCCAGTCGACCTCGGGCAGGCTGATCACGCTGCCGTTGTCGTACGGCGACGGGAAACGGGCGATCGGGTTGGTCAGCTGGCGCGCGGCGTCGACCTGCACCGCAAGCCAGCGCGAGGCCCCGGGCATCTGGGTCTTGGCGCCTTTGACGTAATAGCCCTTGGGGAAGTGACGATGCGGAGAAATCCCCAGGATGCCGTTGCCCATGCGGGCGATCTCGGGTCGGGTATCGACGTCCGCATAGCCGTCGGGAAGCTTCTCGCGACGCCCGGGCAGGTCGTAGACCTCGATCGGGATCGCTCGCGTCGTCGAGACCTCGCCGAGGCGGACCTGCGCCAAGTGCATCGTGCCCCACAGGTCGCCCGAGCCGAAGCTCGACCAGTTCGACAGCGGGCGCCCGCGCGGGTCGGTCACCGGCGCGAGCTCGAGCCCGTCGAGCGCACCGCGCAACAGGCGCAGCCCGACCGAGCCGGTGTCGACGAGCACGTCGGGAACGGTACGGCACTGGCGCGAGGCATTGCACACGGTGACGTCGACGAACAGCTTGTTGTACTGCATCGGCGCAACTTGGCGCACCTCGACCGGCACGATGTTGCCGGCGAGTTGCGGCGTCGCCGCGGCGTAGGTGTTGGCAGCACCCAGCGTCGCCGCCAGAGGCACGACGACGAAGCTGCGGGACATCGAAAGCACGCTCATGACGGCACCTCGAAGAAGCGTTGATGGTGCCAATTAAGACACTGAACATAGCCACACGTTCGACAAAGAAGCGTTCATCTCGAACCAATCGTCGAATGGCCTCGCTGCAATCGCGTGTCATTCGGCCGTGAACTCAGTCGGTGTAGACGATGAAGCCATAAGGCGGCGGCGGCCCGGCGGCACCGTCGTCGCCGTCGCTCGCCACCTCGTCGCTGTAGACGCTCAGCGCCTCCTCGACGTCGAAGCTCGGCAGCGGCCGGCCGGCCCGCAACGCGTCGTGGTAGGGGTTGGCGCTGCCTTGCAGCCCAGTGGCCACCGTGCGTCCATAAAAGAACGGCAGGCCGAGCACGTTGGGCGCGTCCTTGCGTTGGGGGGCGATGGCCAGCATCGGCAGCACCCCGTAGCCGCCACCGCACGCCTTCTTCAACGCGGCCGCCCGCCCGATGTACAGAGGCCGCGTCAGCTCGACTTCGTCGGCGCCGGCCGGCACCGTCAGCGTCAGCGGCGTCGGCGTCGCGACGTCGTAGAAGGCCTTGGCCGACGCCCAGCGCGCGAAGCCGAGGTGATCGAGGTCGAGCATCAGCAGGTTGCTGCCGCTGTCGACCAGCACGTCGAGCCGACGCTCGCCGATCCTCACCTCGAATTGGCCATCGGCATCGAGCTCGTGCGAGACCCTGCGCGCGCCGACGCGAAACAGGCTTTCGCTCGGTGCGCCGATGCCCAGGCCGACCTGCGCCCAGTGCATCGAGCCCCACAGAAAGCCGATGCCGAAACGCGGCCCGTTGAACAGCGGCCGCCCCTGGGCGTCGGTCACCGCGTCGAGCTCGAGGCCCTCGAGCGCCTTGCGGTACAGGCGCAGACCGACCGATCCGGTGTCGACGGTCACGTCCGGCACGGTGCGGCACTGCTGCGCGGCGTTGCACACCGTGACCTCGACGAATACGCGGTTGAACTGGCCGCTGCGCAGCTGGCGTACCTCGATCGGCACGATGTTGTCCTGCGCACAGGCGACGCCGCCACCGAGGGCCGCCAGCAGCGGCCACGCCAGGCACGAAGAAAGCGGAAAGGACCGAGGCATCGCGGTCTCGCTGGGCACGAGCGGGAATGCTCGAACGATCAGTCGGTATAGACCATGAAGCCGTGGGGTGATGTCGGAGCGGCGGCGACGGGCGCCACAGGCCCATAGGGATTGACCGCTCCGCGCAGCCCGGTGGCCACCGTGCGGCCGTAGAAGAACGGCAGTCCGAGCAGGTTGTAC
>JAJZHS010000254.1 GCA_021798395.1 Pseudomonadota bacterium | reverse complement strand
GCCCTGGCGATTTCGTGCGCACCAACGTGCAGGGCACCTTCGGACTGCTCGAGGCCGTACGCGGCTGGTTCACTGAGCTCGGTCCGGCGCAGCGCGCGGCATTCCGATTCCTGCACGTGTCCACCGACGAGGTGTACGGCTCGCTGCTGCCGCACGAGCCGGCGTTTCACGAAGACACCCCGTACGCGCCGAACAGCCCCTACGCGGCCTCGAAGGCGGCCAGCGACCACTTGGTACGCGCCTGGCACCACACTTACGGCCTGCCGGTGCTCACAACCAACTGCTCGAACAACTACGGCCCCTACCAGTTCCCGGAAAAGCTCATCCCGCTGATGATCCACCATGCGCTCGCGGGCAAGCCGCTGCCGGTGTACGGCGACGGGCTCAACGTGCGCGACTGGCTGTACGTCGAAGACCACTGCCGCGCGATCGCGCGCGTGCTCGAGGCCGGACAGCCTGGCAGCACCTACAACGTCGGTGGCTGCAACGAGGTGCGCAACATCGACGTCGTGCACACCGTGTGCGACCTGCTCGACGAGCTGCGCCCGCGCTTTGGCGGTGCCAGCTACCGGCAACAGATCGCCTTCGTCACCGACCGCCCGGGGCACGACCGTCGCTACGCGATCGACGCCCGCCGCATCGAGCGAGAGCTGGGCTGGACGCCGCGCGAAACCTTCGCCAGTGGCCTGCGCCGCACCGTGCAGTGGTACCTGGACCATCAGCCGTGGGTCGACCACGTCACCAGCGGCACCTACCGCACGTGGGTCGATCTGCAGTACGGAAATGCCGCCTAACCAATAACCCGATCAATCGTATAACCATGACCCAGACCACGACGCGCAAGGGCCTGATTCTCGCTGGAGGATCGGGCACGCGGCTTTACCCGGTGACGCAGGCGGTGAGCAAGCAGTTGCTGCCGGTGTACGACAAGCCGATGATCTATTACCCGCTGGCCACGCTGATGCTGGCCGGCATGCGCGACGTGCTGATCATCTCCACGCCGCAGGACACGCCGCGCTTCACCCAGCTGCTGGGCGACGGCAGCCAGTGGGGCCTGAACCTGCAGTACGCGGTGCAGCCCTCGCCCGACGGGCTGGCGCAGGCGTTTCGCATCGGCCGCGATTTCATCGGCGCCAGCCCGAGCAGCCTGGTGCTGGGCGACAACCTGTTCTGGGGCCACGATCTGCAGCCGCAGCTGCGCGCCGCCGACGCGCACCGCGCGGGCGCGACGGTGTTCGCCTACCACGTGCTCGACCCCGAGCGCTACGGCGTCGTCGAGTTCGACACGATGGGGCGCGCGATCAGCATCGAGGAGAAGCCGCGCCAGCCGAAGAGCAACTTCGCGGTCACCGGGCTGTACTTCTACGACAACGACGTGGTCGACATCGCCGCCACACTCAAGCCTTCGGCGCGCGGCGAGCTGGAGATCACCGACGTCAACCGCATCTACCTCGAGCAGGGCCGGCTGCAGGTGCAGACGCTGGGGCGCGGCTACGCCTGGCTCGACACCGGCACCCACGACAGCCTGCTCGACGCCGGCCAGTTCATCGCCACGATCGAGAAGCGCCAGGGACTGAAAGTCGCCTGCCCGGAGGAAATCGCGTTCCGCCAGCGCTGGATCGACGCCGCGCAGCTCGAGCGACTGGCCGAGCCGATGAAGAAGAACGGCTACGGCCAGTACCTGCTGCGACTGCTCGCCGAAACGAACAACTAACCCATAATTCCCATGCCCTTCACCGCCACTCCCACCGAGCTGCCCGAGGTGCTCGTCCTCGAACCAAAAGTGTTCGGCGACGCCCGCGGCTTCTTCTTCGAGAGCTACAGCCGGCGTGATTTCGCCGCGGCCACCGGCATCGACGTCGAATTCGTGCAGGACAACCACAGCGCCTCGGTGCGCGGCGTGCTGCGCGGCATCCACTACCAGTTGCAGCATGCGCAGGGCAAGCTGGTGCGTGTCGTCGCCGGCAGCGTCTGGGACGTCGCCGTCGACCTGCGCCGCGGCTCGGCCACGTTCGGACGCTGGGTCGGCGTCGAACTGTCGGCCGAGAACCGCCGCCAGCTGTGGGTCCCGCCCGGCTTCGGTCATGCCTTCATCACGCTGAGCGAACGCGCCGAGTTCCTCTACAAGACCACCGACTACTGGTATCCGGAGCACGAGCGCAGCGTGCGCTGGGACGACCCCGAGCTGGCCATCGCGTGGCCGCAGCTCGACGCGGCACCGCGCGTGGCAGCGAAGGACGCCGCGGCGCCGCTGCTGCGCGACGCCGATACCTTTTGACCACAACGTCGCCATTTACGTCCGCCAAGCGACGCCAGGAAAGCACTTTACGACGTCTGGGGTGGCAACCCAAAATGGTCCGAGTAGCAGTTGTGACAGTGCACTGCTCTTCCCAAGGGTTGAAGCGAATTGCTCGAAAATCGACTACCTCAAGGGCGTTGCCTGCTCTTGTGGACATGGTCGCCGCTTGGACTACCACCGCACACGAAGTAACTGTCGATCCCGATCGCGGTCGAGGATCGGAAAATACCTCGCACTCTACACGGATTCGATGCCAGATAAATTCCAAAAAGGCGCAGGGAGCGGCCGCATCGCCCGTATCGTTGCGTCATTCTTGCCCGGCCGTCGGCGTGTGCCGTTGTTGACTGGTCGCGACGAACTGTGCACCGAGTTCCAACAGTTTCCGGTCCATTCGCTGCCGCTCCTCGCACCGGCACCAGCAGGTGCCAAGGCGCTCGCCGAGTTCGCGTCGATCGGCGCACGCGGCGAGCAGCACGAAGCCTACCTAGGCGCCCTGCAAGCGCTGGGCGCGCACACGGCGAGCAACCAGGTGTGGATGGTCGCCTCGGCGCATGCGGGCGCCGGAGGCGCATCGACCGCCGCCGCGCTGGCTGGGCTGTGCGCCGCCCAGGGCCGGCGCGTGGTGCTGGTCGACGCCAATCTGCGAAAGCGCCGCTTCCATGGCGCCTTCGGTATCGCACCCCAACCCGGTCTGGCCGACATCCTGCAAAACGAAGGGTCCTGGCCGATGACACTGACCCCGCTCGAGGCTCACCGCTTCCTGCTGCTGCCCGCCGGCGCCGTGCGGCTCGACGTCAACGCCCTTGCGCGGCCCGCGCTGGCCGCAACACTTCAAGAACTGCGCGCCTACTACGATCTCGTGCTGGTCGTGCTTCCCGCGCAGGCGTTTGCCATCCCAGGCGTGCTGGCACAAGGCGACCGCGCGCTCGTCGTCGCTCGGGCCGGTCACACCCCGCTGCCCACCTATGAGGCGCAACTGCGTGCTGCACTTGCCGAACAGCCCGTGACGAGCGCGGTCGTCGTCGAAGACCTGGTCAACGCTCCTTGATAGTTGTATCCAGCACCTTGCGCACCTAACATACTGCACGCGCACATTGCCGCTTCGTTTGCACGGGCGGCGCGCCTCGAACCCATTCGGCCAACGGTAACCGTTCGTCATCGAATTGCCATGCGCATAGGGTATATTCGCGGCGTTAGTCTCGGCAGATCAAACACCAGCCCTCGAAGGAGTTGAAAATGAAGAAGACCCTTGCCGTTCTCGCAGCGCTGGCGCTGCTGGCGTCTCCCGCCGCGTTCGCGCAAAGCGCGGGGGCGGGTGGCACGACCGGAACCGGCGGAACGACCGCGGGTGCGGGTGGTGCCGGTGCGGCGGGTGGCGCCGGAGCGGCCGGCGGCGCTGGCGCAGCGCGCGCCGGCGGCGCTGGCGTGCTGGGTACGGGCGTTGGCGTAGGCGCTGCCGCGGCAGTTGGCGGCGGCATTGTGGTGGCTGGCGCGATCGCCTCGGCGTCCAACAGCGGCAGCACCGGCACCACGGGCACCACCGGCACCACGCCGTAACAGTCAGCGCGCGTTGAGCGCGCACGACCCTGCCCTGATGCGCGCCGCACCCGCGGTGCGTTGCTTCGCTTCATCTCCATCGGGCCGCCTCCCGCAGTCGGCCCGTGCTTTTCTTTCGCCTCCAGCGTGCCTTCAGCTTCTCGCCGCCACCGACGACGCGTTCTGGCCCTTGCGCTGCTCGGGGGCGCTTTCGGCATCGCTGGGTGCACGCCGGCGTCGCGCGCGCTGCTCGACGTCACCCCCGGATTCAGCGCGTTGCGCGCGATGGGCGGCAAAGCGAGCATGACGCCGCTGAACCCGCGCTACCGCTACCTGCGGCTGACCGTCAACGGCCGCCCGGTGATGATGATTCTCGGGTTCGTCGAAGGCCCGTCGGCC
>JAJZHS010000253.1 GCA_021798395.1 Pseudomonadota bacterium | reverse complement strand
GGGGACCTGCGGAACGCCGTTGCGCCCGCTCGCGTAGCGGAACCGGGCAGGCGCCGGCGCGCGCCCCGAAATGCGGGTGATCGTCGCGTCGTCCGGATACTGTCCGAGCAGGTGATAGTCGAGCAGGCGTCGCGCGATCGGCGCCGCCGCCGCGGCGCCGAATCCGGCGTGTTCGACGATCAGCGCCACGCACACCACCGGGTTCTCGGCCGGCGCGTAGCACACGTACAGCGCGTGGTCGCGCAGGCGTCGCGCCAGATCGGCGGCGTCGTAGGTCTGGTTCTGCCCCACCGTGAACACCTGCGCGGTCCCGGTCTTGCCTGCGCTGGTGTAGGGCGCGTCGTGGAACACTGCGTACGCCGTGCCGTCGGTCTCGGCGTTGACCGCGATCATGCCGCCGTGGATCACCTGCCAGGCGGAGTCGGGCATCGGGACCTGCTCGACGGTCTCGACCGCGGTCGGCTCGAAACGCCGGGTGCGCATGTTCTCGATCATGCGCACGACGCGGGGCTTGAGCCGGCGGCCGCGGTTGGCCATGGTCGCCAGCGCGTTGGCGATCTGGATCGGCGTGAAGCTGTTGTAGCCCTGGCCGATCCCCAGGCTGATGGTCTCTCCCTTGTACCAGCGCTGCTGCGCCGGCAGCCGGTAGGCGTGGCGCTTCCACGCCTTCGACGGCAGGATGCCGCGCGCCTCGTCGGGCAGGTCGATCCCGGTGCGGTGGCCGAAGCCGAAGTGCCGGGTCCAGTCGTGCATGCCGTCGACGCCCCAGTCGTCGGCCACCATGTAGAAATAGGTGTCGCACGACACGGCGATGGCCTTGTGCATGTCGACCAGGCCGTGTCCGCCCGGGACGTCGTCGCGGAAGCGGTGCTTGCCGAGCATGAAGTAGCCCGGGTCGTGCAGGACGTAGCTGGCGGTGCGCACCCCCAGCGTCAGCGCGCCGACGCCGAGGTAGGGCTTGTAGGTCGAACCCGGCGGGAAGGTGCCGCGCAGCACACGGTTGAGCAGCGGACGGCGGGGGTCGGTGTTCAGCGCGTCCCAGTCGGCCTGGTCGATGCCTTCGACGAACAGATTGGGATCGGCCATCGGCATCGAGGCGAAGGTCAGTACCTCGCCGTTGCGTGGGTCCATCACCACGCAGGCGCCTGTGCGGTCGCCGTACAGATCCTCGGCGAGTTTCTGCATCCGCGCGTCCAGCGACAGAACCAGCGAACTTCCCGGCACCGCGGGGAATCTGCGCAGGCGCCGCACCGGGCGGCCGGAGGCGTTGACCTCGACTTCCTCGAAGCCGGTCAAACCGTGCAGCTGCTCTTCGTAGCTGAGTTCGACCCCGGTCTTGCCGACGTGATCGGTGCCCTGGTAGTTGCGCGCCTGGTCGCTGGCGGCGATGCGCGCCTGCTCGGCCGGGCCGATGCGCCCGATATAGCCGATCGCGTGGCTGCCCAGCGGGCCCAGCGGATAGCGCCGGAACAGCCGCGCGCGCACCTGCACGCCGGGGAAGCGGAAGCGCTGGGCGACGAAGCGCGCGACCTCGACGTCGCTGAGCCGGTTGCGGATCGGAGTCGGCTGGAAGCTGCGGTTCTGCGCCAGCAGGGCGCGGAAGCGCCGTTCGGCTTCGGGCGGGATGTCGATGACGCGGCGCAGCGCAGCCAACGTCGCGTCGACTCCGGCCGGTGCCTGGCTCGGCGTGATCTCCAGCGTGTACGCGGCGTAGTTCTCGGCCAGCACGATGCCGTTGCGGTCGAGGATCAGCCCGCGCGACGGCGGGATCGGCTCGATCGCGATGCGGTTGTCGCGCGCCTGCAGCGCGTACTTGCGGTGCCGTACCACTTGCAGCCAGACCCAGCGCGCCACCAGCAGCGCGAACGCCAGCAGCACGCCGAGCAGCGCCACCAGCAGCCTGCGGCGGAAGCGCAGCAGTTCGCGTTCGACGTCCTTCAGCGTGTCCACCGGGCGCTCACGGTTTCAAAGCGGGCGGTGCGCATCGGCGTCCGGCGCGCGGCGTTGCGGCGCCAGCAGCAGCCAGCTCAATGCCGGCCAAAGCGCGGCCTGCAGCAGCGGCGCCGCGAACACGCTCCAGCCGGGAAAGTTCGATCCCAGCAGAGTGCGCACGCCGAATTCGAGCAGTTGCGCGCTCGCGAACAGCGGCAGCACCTGCAGCGCCTGCGCGCGCAGCGAGAACCACAGCAGCCGGCGGTGCAGCGCCACGGCGAGGAAGGCCAGCAGCGCATAGGCCAGCGCGTGCTCGCCGAGCAGCGCGCCCTGTTGCACGTCGAGCAGCACGCCGAAGACGAAACCCGCGCCGATCCCCACGCGCCGCGGTTGATGCACGCTCCAGAACACCAGCACCATGGCCAGCACGTCGGGCAGCCATGGACGGCGCCCCAGCGGCATGAAGTCGATCAGCATCGCCAGCAGCAAGGTGCTCCAGATGAACCACGGACGCGCCGCCAGCAGCAGCACTTCGCCGCGCGCGCGCGGCTCGGTCGCGGCGTCGCCCGGGCGGCGAGGCGTGTGTGCCTGCGGCATCGCGCGTTCCCGGCCTCAGCGCCGCGCGCGGCGCCGAGGCGCCACCGGAGACGGCGCCAGCGCGTGCAGCGGAGTCAGCACCAGCACGTCGCGGCCGCCTTCGACCCTGGCCAGCGGGCTGCACTGCACCTGTGCGAACGCACTGTCGCGGGGCCGCAGCACCGCGGTCACGCGGGCCGCGACCAGACCGCTCGGATACACCCCGTCGAGTCCGCTGGTGACGAGCAGGTCCCCGGCGCGCAGGTCGGTGTTGGCCGCCTGCCAGCGCAGCTCGAGCCCGCCCGGGCTGCCGCCGGCGTCGCCGACCAGGACGCCGCGCTGCCCGGTGCGCACGACCTGCACCGGAACCGACGAATCGCGGTCGGTGATCAGCGTGACCTGCGCGCCGAACGGCTGCACCTGGGTGACCTGGCCGAGCAGGCCGTTGCGGTCCATGACCGGCGAGCCGGGCTGCACGCCGGCCAGCGCGCCCTTGTCGATGAACAGCTTGCGCGAATAAGGGTCCGCGGCCTCGGCGGTGATCTGCGCCGCCAGCGAGCGCAACGGGACGCTGCGTTGCAGATTCAGAAGCACGCGCAGCGCGTCGTTGTCGCGTTGCAGTTGCGCGGCGCGCGACGCCTGCAGCGACAGCGCGACGATGCTTTTGCGCTGGGCGGCGACCTGCCGCTGCGCCTGTTGCAGCGACGCGAAATGCTCGCCGATGTCGACCGCCAGTTGCACCGGCCATTGCGCCAGCAGCGTCGCCGGTTCGATCGCCAGCGCGATGCCGCGGCGCAGCGGCTGGGCCACGTGCCAGCGCACGTCCAGCGCCATCAGCAGCAGCGACAGCGCGGCGTAGAACACCAGCCGGGTGGCGGCAGACGGGCCCTGCCGGAAGAACGGCGGCGGGCTGCGGTCCAGGGTCTCGAAGGCCATCGGTCGGCCGGCGCGGCACCCGGGCGCCGCGCGTCGGTGCGGTTATTCGGAAGTGAAAATCGTGCCCAGCCGGTCCATGCGCTCGAGCGCCATGCCGCAGCCGCGCGCCACGCAGGTCAGCGGGTCCTCGGCGACCAGCACCGGCAGCCCGGTCTCCTCGGCCAGCAGGCGGTCGAGGTCGCGCAGCAGCGCGCCGCCGCCGGTCAGCATCATGCCGCGCTCGGCGATGTCGGCGCCGAGCTCGGGCGGAGTCTGCTCCAGCGCGTTCTTCACCGCGGAGACGATCTGGTTGATCGGGTCGGTCAGCGCCTCGAGGATTTCGTTGCTCGAAATCGTGAAGCTGCGCGGCACGCCCTCGGACAGGTTGCGGCCCTTGACTTCCATTTCGCGCACCTCGGAGCCGGGGAACGCCGAACCGATTTCCTTCTTGATCGCCTCGGCGGTCGGCTCGCCGATCAGCATGCCGTAGTTGCGCCGGATGTAGTTCAGGATCGCCTCGTCGAACTTGTCGCCGCCGACGCGAACGCTGCCCTTGTAGACCATGCCGCCGAGCGAAATCACGCCGACCTCGGTGGTGCCGCCGCCGATGTCGACGACCATCGAGCCGCTGGCCTCGCTGACCGGCAGCCCGGAGCCGATCGCCGCGGCCATCGGCTCCTCGATCAGGTAGACCTCGCTGGCGCCGGCGCCGAGCGCCGATTCGCGGATCGCACGCCGCTCGACCTGCGTCGAGCCGCACGGCACGCAGATGATGATGCGGGGCGACGGTTTGAACAGCGTCGTTTCGTGCACCATCTTGATGAACTGCTTGAGCATCTGC
>JAJZHS010000252.1 GCA_021798395.1 Pseudomonadota bacterium | reverse complement strand
CGCCCGTCGAGCTCCGGAACCAGTGCGGCGACACGGTAGGTGGCGTCGATGACGGCGCGGATGCGCCCGTCCGCCGCGCGCGCCCGGTCGCGCAGCGCAAGGACCCTGGCATCGAAACGGCGCGACGCGTGAACCGGGCCCAGCAGCAAGTCCGGGTGCCCGGGCAGCGCCCGCGGCGCGGCGGCTCCGGTCAGCGGCGCGACGGTCGGCGCGGGATCGCTCGACCACAGCAGCCGCGCCCCGTCGGCCGACCGCACGTCCAGCGCCAGCAGCCCGGGGCGCCTGGCGGCGAACGCCTCCAGCAACGCCCGCGCGCGCGCATCGAGGGCGCCCGTCGGTGCGGCGTCGGCGAGCGCGCCGGCGAGCAGCTCGAGGTCCTTGTACTGCAGCATCACCTGCAGCGCGACGCGGCCGCCGATGTCCAGCGCCCGCTCGCGCGCCTGCGTCGCCACCTGCTGCTGGGCCTCGATACCGTCGATGCGCTCGCGGTTGAACGCCCATCCGACGACCAGCAGCAGCGGGAACCACAACAGCACCCTGGGCAGGAAACGGCGCAGCGATCGGTGCATGGCTGTCGGTCGAAGGTGCTGCGAAACATTCGGAACGCCAAGTGTATCCAAGGGATCGTCCCGGGGCGGCGGCGGTGCGGCCGCACGACGGCCCGCCTGGCGCGCGATCTTTTATGATCGCGATTGCCGCTTCGGCATGCATGTCGCTTGGCCATGTCCTTCGAGAATCCACAACCTTCATCCGTCGACCCCGGGTTTGTCCACGAACTGGCCGAGCTGATCATCACCGCGCTGGAGCTCGAGATCGCGCGCGACACGGTCGGCGCCGACACCGTGCTCTATGGCGACGGGCTCGGCCTGGACTCGATCGACGTGCTGGAAATCGCATTGCTGATCTCCAAGCGCTACGGCGTGCAGCTGCGCGCCGACGACGATCGCAACGAGGCGATTTTCGCCACCCTGGGCAGCCTGGCCGCGTACGTCGCTGCCAACCGCTCCGGCTGACCCGCGCCTGCACCGCGCGCTCGGCGCACCGGCCCATGTCGCTGCCCCTGGTCTCCCGCCTGCTGCCCGCCGACACCATGGCCTGGTGCGATGGCCGCGCGGTCAGCGTGGCCGCCTTCGTCGCCGACGTCGCGCACCTGCGCGCGGCGCTTCCCGCGGGACGGCACGTGCTGAACATCTGCGGCGACCGCTACCGCTTCCTGGTCGGCTTCGCCGCGGCCGCAGTCGACGGGCGCATCAGCCTGCTGCCGTCGACGCGCAACGCCGATACCGTCGCGCACCTGCGCGCGTTCGCGCCCGACGCGTTTTGCCTGTGCGACGCCGACAACGACGTCGCGCTGCCCCAGATGCGCTTCGTCGCCCGCGATCCGCGCCGCACGCCAGCGCCGCTGCCGATTCCGCGCATCGACGCCGACCGCGTGGTCGCGCAGGTCTTCACCTCCGGGTCGACCGGAGCGCCGGTGCCGCACGCCAAGCGCTGGGCCGCGCTGGTGCGCGGCGCCGGCGCCGAAGCCGAGCTGCTCGGACTGCTCGACGGCGCGCGTCACAGCCTGGTCGGCACCGTTCCGCCGCAGCACATGTACGGTTTCGAGTCGACCGCGCTGCTCGCGCTGCACGGCGGCGTCGCCGCCAGCCACGCGGCGCCGCTGTATCCGGCCGACATCGCCGCCGCGTTGCACCAGGTGCCCGCGCCGCGGATGCTCGTGACTTCTCCGGTGCACCTGCGCGCCTTGCTCGACAGCGCACTGCCGCTGCCGCCCCTGCACCGCGTGCTGTCGGCGACCGCGCCGCTGATGCCCGATCTGGCGCAGCGCGCCGAGGCGCTGCTGCGGGCGCCGCTGCTGGAAATCTACGGCTCCACCGAAACCGGGCAGGTCGCGCTGCGCCGCCCGGCGCGCGACTCGGCGTGGACGCTGTTCCCCGGGATCACCCTGCAACCCGACGCGCGCGGCCTGGCGCGCATCAGCGGCGCGCACGGCGACGCGCCGCAGGTGCTGCACGACCGCGTGCGCGTCGTCGACGCGCGCCGCTTCGAGCTGCTCGGGCGTAGCGCCGACATGGTCAACATCGCCGGCAAGCGCAGCTCGCTCGAACACCTGAACCATCAGTTGCGCAGCATCCCCGGCGTGCGCGACGGCGCCTTCATCGTTCCCGAGCAGCCCGAGGGCAGCGCGGTGCGCCGGCTGATGGCGCTGGTCGTGGCCCCCGAACTGACGCCGCAGGCCCTGCGCGCGGCGCTGCGGGAGCGCATCGACGCGGCGTTCATGCCGCGGCCGCTGCTGTTCGTCGACGCGCTGCCGCGCAACGCCACCGGCAAACTGCCGCTGCAGGCCTTGCGCGCGCTGGCGCGCAGCCGTCTCGATGCCGATGCGCACTGAGCGCCTCGATCTGCCCGGCCCCTGGGATCCGCTGTACGCCGGACATTTCCCGGGACGCCCGTTGATCCCCGGTGCGCTGCTGCTCGACGCCGCGCTGCGCGCCATCGGCGCCGGCCGCGGCCTCGTGCTGACGCAGTGGGAACTGGCCCAGGTCAAGTTCCTGGCGCCGACCGCGCCGGGCGCGGCGCTGCACGTCGCGCACCAGTGGCGCGGCGACGGCGCGCTGAGCTTCCTGGTGCGCAGCGCCGAAGGCGAGGTCGCGCGCGGGCTGCTGCGGCGCGCGGCGCCACCGCCCGACGCGCCATGAACGCGCGCCCGGACTGGACGCGCCACGGCGAACGCAGCAACCAGGCGATGCTGCGGCTGATGACGTGGATTTCGCTGCGCCTGGGCCGGCGCGTGGCGCGCGTCGTGCTGGTCGGCATCGCGGCCTACTTCGTCGCCTTCGCTCCGCGCGCGCGGAGCGCCTCGCGCGATTACCTGCGGCGCGCGCTGGGCCGGCGCGCCGGACTGCGCGACTGCCTGCGCCACATGTTCCGCTTCGCCGCGACCATCCACGACCGCGTCTACCTGCTCAACGACCGCTTCGACCTGTTCGACATCCGGCTGCAAGGCGCCGAACTGGTCGACGCCGCGCTGGCCGACGGCCGCGGCGCGTTGCTCGTCGGCGCGCACCTCGGCAGTTTCGAAGTGCTGCGCGCGCTGTCGCGCCAGCGCGGCGGCATGCGCGTGTGCATGATGATGTACGAGGACAACGCGCGCAAGATCAACGCCGCGCTGCAGGCGATCAACCCGCGCGCGAACCACGACATCATCGCGCTCGGCCGCCCGGACTCGATGCTGCGACTGGACGCCGCGCTCGCCTCCGGAGCCGTCGTCGGCCTGCTCGCCGACCGCACGCTGCACGGCGACGGCACCGTCGAGCTGCCGCTGCTGGGCGCGCCGGCGCCGTGGCCCCTGGGGCCGTGGCGCATCGCCGCCTTGCTGCGCCGGCCGGTTCTGCTCGCAGTCGGCCTGTACCGCGGCGGCAACCGCTACGATGTCGTCTTCAGCCGGATCGCCGATTTTTCCGCGACCACGCGCGCCGGGCGCGACGCCGCGATGCGCGACGCCGCCGCCGCGTACGCCTCGGCCGTGCAGCAGTATTGCCTGGACGCGCCTTACAACTGGTTCAATTTCTACGATTTCTGGACCGCCCCGTCGCCTCCGCCGCCCGCCCGATGATGCGCCGCGCCGTTCCCTTGCTGTTCGTGCTGCTGTGCTGCGCGGCGCCGCGCGCCGGCGCCGCCGAAGCGCCCTGGAACTTGCCGGCGCTGATGCGCGCGCTCGCCGCGCACCCCGGCGGGGTCGCGGATTTCACCGAAACGAAAACGCTGGCGCTGCTCGACCACCCGCTGCGCTCCAGCGGCGTGCTG
The DNA here is from genome assembly GCA_021798395.1 of Pseudomonadota bacterium. Lineage (GTDB taxonomy): Bacteria > Pseudomonadota > Gammaproteobacteria > Burkholderiales > Burkholderiaceae_C > Thiomonas_A. The sequence continues at coordinate 479 of JAJZHS010000252.1, read as the reverse complement.
CGCTACGCGGCGCCGGATTTCCTCGAAATGCGCACCGTCGCGCCGCGGCCGCAGGACCTGGTGCTGATGGGAGACCGCGTGGTGCTTGAACTCGACGGCCAGCAGCACACCTTCGACCTGCGCGATCACCCGCGGGCCGCCGTGCTGATCGAGACCATTCGCGCCACCCTGGCCGGTGACGCCGCCGCCCTGCTGCGCCACGACCGGGTCGAACTCGAAGGCACGCGCGCGCACTGGACCCTGCGCCTGCGCCCACGCGACACCGGAGCCGACGTGCGCGCCGTGCGCGTGTCCGGGCACGGCGGGCAGATCGAGCGCATCGCGGTGACCGAGGCCAACGGCGACCACGCGCTGCTGCGCATCCGGCCGCGGCCCGCGCGATGAGCGCGGCGCGGGGAGCGGCGTCATGACCGCGCCGCGCGGCCGCGCGCGCGTGGCGGCGCGCGTCGTGTGGCTGGTGCTGCTGGCGCTGGGCGCGG
>JAJZHS010000251.1 GCA_021798395.1 Pseudomonadota bacterium | reverse complement strand
CAGGCGCGCCTGCACGGCGAGCACCTTTTGCGCATAGCCGCCCTCGGTCGCCACCGAACTGGCGCCCACGTATATGCGCAGACCGGCTTGCAGCGAGCCGGCACGGGCGATCGCGTTTTTCAGCACGGCCGCACCGACGCGCACGTTGGCCTTCGGGTCAAGGCTCGCGCTGGCGCCGCCATAGGCGGCGAACTTGTCCTCGTGCACTTTGGTCATGACCTGCATCAATCCCGTCGCGCCGACCGAGCTCGCCGCGTACGGGTTGAACGACGACTCGACCGCCATCACCGCGAGGATCAGCGTCGGGTCCAGGTGTTCGTCGCGACCGGCCTGCCAGGCGCTGGTGACCAGGTCGCGCATCGCCAGCGGCGCGATGTTGTAGCGCCGCGACAACCAGTCCGCGATCGCGTTCTGCGCGCGCGTCAACTGTGGCGCTTCCGCCACGGTCGTTTCCGCGACCCCGGGCGCCGGCGCGGTCGCGTCGTCGTCCTGATCGGCCATGGCCACCGCGCTGCGGGCGGCCACCCATTGCGTCAGCGATTGGCCGACGACGGCCAGTCTCTGCGGGTGCAGATACAGATACGCCCCGGCGCCGACGACAAGACACCCGACGACCATCAAGGTGTTGTGCATCCACGCCAAGACCTGCGCGCCGATGGCGCGCCAGTCCAGCACACGGTGCTGGACATGCGTTGCTTCCGACATGTCAACTCTCCTGTGTCAGAAGGTCCGGGCACCGCGCCGCGCAAACGCGCGCCGCAACCCCGGATCCAGGGCACAAGGTCCGAACCGGCTCGAGATGGAGCCTGACGCCTCTAAGATGGCCGTTCGAGGCGGTCGTGCCTCGTGCCGGGCTGTTCGGGTCGCAAACCACGCACCGGCAGCTTGGGCTCGGTGCGTCTTCTGCCTAATTTTACGGCGCCCTTATTCCCTGTCAATGCACAATACGCCGTATAAACAAACTTTTGATCATATGCGATACCGAGACCTTCGCGATTTTATTGACGCGCTGCGGGCCCAGCGCGAACTGATCGACGTCGACGACGCGGTCTCGCCGCGCTGGGAAATGACCGCCGTGTGCGATGCGATGCTGCGCCGCGACGGCCCGGCGCTGCTGTTTCGCCGGCCCACCGGCCACGCCATGCCGGTGCTCGGCAATCTGTTCGGCACCACCCGACGCGTGGCGCTGGGCATGGGCGTGGCCGAAGTCGGCGAACTGCGCCGCATCGGCCGGGTGCTGGCCGCGCTCAAGCAGCCCGAGCCGCCGCGCGGCCTGAAGGACGCCGGCGAGGTGCTGCACCTGGTGCGCGCGGTCTGGGACATGCGTCCGAGCGTGGTGCGCAGCGCGCCGTGCCAGCAGGTCGTGCTCGGCGCGACCGACGTCGACCTCGCGCAGCTGCCGCTGCAGACCTGCTGGCCGGGCGACGCCGCGGCGCTGCTGACCTGGGGCCTGGTGATCACCCGCGGGCCGCGCAAGGCGCGGCAGAACCTCGGCATCTACCGGCAGCAGCGCATCGCGCGCAACCGGCTGATCATGCGCTGGCTGGCGCATCGCGGCGGCGCGCTGGACTTCCGCGACCATGCCGCGGCCCACCCCGGTCAGCCGTTCCCGATCGCGGTCGCGCTCGGTGCCGACCCGGCGACCATGCTCGGCGCGGTCACGCCGGTGCCCGACAACCTGTCCGAGTACCAGTTTGCGGGGCTGCTGCGCGGCAGCCGCACCGAACTGGTCGACTGCATCGGGGTGCCGCTGCAGGTTCCGGCGCGGGCCGAGATCGTGCTTGAAGGCCACGTTCCCTGCGCACCCGACGGTTGGCGCGGCGAATCCGAAGACGGCGTTGCGCTGAAGGCCATCGGCGGCTACCTGCACGCGCTCGAAGGTCCGTTCGGCGACCACACCGGCTACTACAACGAGCAGGACTGGTTCCCGGTGTTCGAGGTCGAGCGGCTGACCCGGCGCGACGACGCCATCTACCACTCGACCTACACCGGCAAGCCTCCCGACGAGCCCGCCGTGCTCGGCGCTGCGCTCAACGAAGTGTTCGTTCCGCTGCTGCAGCAGCAGTTTCCGGAAATCGCCGACTTCCACCTCCCGCCCGAAGGGTGCTCGTACCGCCTCGCCGTGGTCTCGATCCGCAAGGAGTACGCGGGACACGCCAAACGCGTGATGTTCGGTGTCTGGAGCTTCCTGCGGCAGTTCATGTACACCAAGTTCATCATCGTGACCGACGACGACGTCGACATCCGCGACTGGCGCGAGGTGATCTGGGCCATCACCACGCGCATGGACCCCGTGCGCGACGCCACGCTGGTTCCCAACACGCCGATCGACTATCTCGACTTCGCGTCGCCCGAATCGGGCCTGGGCGGCAAGATGGGGCTCGACGCGACGAACAAATGGCCGGGTGAAACCCGGCGCGAATGGGGCCGCGCGATCGTTCCCGATGCGGCCACCGCGGCGCGCGCGCAGGCGCTGGTCGACGCGCTGTGGCCGCAGCGCTGACGCCGCGGCTCAGCCGCGGCGCGCGACGATGAACAGGCGGCGGAACGGGAACAGCGTCGTGCCGTCGCCAAGCGGCCGGTAGGCCAACCGCAGGCGCGCCGCGTACTCGGACTCGAACGCCGCGGCTTCGTCGGGCTCGAGCGCGTCGAGGAAGGGCTTCAGCCAGGTCCCCTTGGTCCATTCCTTGACCGGGTCGGCGCCGACCAGCACGTGCAGATATTGCGTTTCCCAGATGTCGACCTCGGCCGCGGCGGGCGCGAGCATGCGGTGGTAGGCGGCCGCCGGCGCGACCGGCTCGGGGCGCAGCAGCGGCTCCAGGCGCTGCTGCCAGGGGCCGTCGTAGACGGTTTCGGCGATCGCCGTGTGCGACGGCGACGCGAAGTTGAGCGGCATCTGCACGGCGAGCACGCCGCCCGGCGCCAATTGCGCGAGCAGCGCCGGGAACAGCCGGGCGTGATCGCCGAGCCAGTGCAAGGCGGCATTGCTGAACAGCAGGTCCAGCGGCTGCTCGGAGCGCCAGGCGGCGATGTCGGCGCGGACCCAGCGCACCTCGGGCAGCGCCGCGCGCGCGCGCTCGAGCATCGCCGGCGCGTCGTCGACGCCGACCAGATCGGCGTCCGGCCAGCGCTGGGCGAGCAGCGCGGTCACGTTGCCGGCGCCGCACCCCAGGTCGCAGATGCGCCGCGGCCCCGGGTGCTCGACCCGGGCCAGCAGATCCAGCGCCGGGCGAAGCCGCGCCTGGGCGAATTTCAGGTACTGGTCGGGGTTCCAAGTCATCGCAGCGTCCCGCAGAGTGCGCTCCGAGCATAGCGGTTGTCGCAGGGGGCGGTGAAGAATACCCTTCGAATAGGGCAGCCAAAGACGCACCGCCAGCACGATAATCGGCGCATGCAAAAAAGCACCAAACGCGCGTTAACCCGGACCGCGATCGGTCTTGCATCCGCCGTCGTGTTCGCGTTGGTCTCGCTGTTCGCGACGTCGCCGTGGACGGTGCCCGCGCTGCTGCGCGCGCAAGCGCCGCGGTGGATCGGCGCGCAACTCGGGCGCAGCGCGTCGATCGGCGCGGTCGCCTTCAATCCGGTGCATCTCCGGCTGCGCGTTTCCGATGTGCGCATCCGCGACGCGCACGACCGCGCCGACACCCTGCGCGTCGGCGCCATCACGCTGCGCCTGGCATGGTCCTCGCTGTGGCACGGGATCCCCGACGTCGCGCTGCTGCGCGTGCAGGCGCCTGTGCTGCACCTCGTGCGCCTGGCCGACGGCCGGCTGGACATCGCCGACATCGTGTCGCGCCTGCGCAGTGGTCCGAAGCGAAGCACGGCGCCGCCGCGCATGCGGCTCGACGCGCTGCGCGTGCGCGACGGCCGCATCGTGCTCGACGACCGCGCCGCGAAGGTGCGCACCGTGCTCGACGTCGCCACGCTGCACATCAACGGAGTGTCGACGCTGCCGGGCGCGGCGCCGGCGCGCGCCAGCATGCAGGCGCGGCTCGACGGCGCCCCGCTGCAGGTGCAGATCCAGGGCAGTCCGCTGCGCGCCGATGCGCCGCTTCGCGGACTGCTCGCGCTGCACGACCTGGCCCTGCAGCCGCTGGCCGGGTACCAGCCGAGCAGCTTGCCGGTGCGCCTGCGCAGCGGCCGCGTGAGCCTGGCGCTGACGCTGTCGGGAACGCCGGCGGCGCCGGCGCTCGGCGGCAGCGTGCGCGTCGACGACGCCCGCCTCGACGACCGCGCGGGCACCGCGCTCGGCGGTTGGCACCGCGCCTCGCTGGCACTCGGCCGCGTGCTGCCCGCGG
>JAJZHS010000250.1 GCA_021798395.1 Pseudomonadota bacterium | reverse complement strand
TGCGCCTCGGCCACGGGCTGCGCCTCGGCCACGGGCTGCGCCTCGGCCACCGGCTGCGCCTCGGCCACCGGCTGCGCCTCGGCCACCGGCTGCGCCTCGGGAACCGGCTCACCACGAAGCTGCCGAGCAGACGCAGCCGGCGCGCGGAGCGCGGATTCGGCCAGCGCACGCAACGCCGCGCGCAATCGCGCCGCGATCGCGCGCAGCGCCGTGGTATCCGCGGCAGTCGCAGCGCCGAGTTGCGGCAACTGCATCAGCAGCTGCTGCTCGGCTTCGCGGCACAATGCGCGCACCGCATCGAGGCCGAGGAATTCGGCGCCAATGCGGAGCCCGCGCAAAACCTCACCGGCCTGGCCGAAAGCCTGCGCCGCGTCGGCACCGCGCGCAGCGTCGTCGAGCGCCTGCTCGAACTGTTTCAGGAAGGAACGCCCGTCGCCGATGAACGCGACGCGCAGTTGCTCCGGCGTGGCGTCGGCAAGGTTCATGGCGCGCGTTCGATCCGTGCTGCGGTCAACTGTCGACCCGCAGGCGATTCGGCGAGCCGGACTTGGCCGCGTACAACCGTGCGTCCGCCTCTGCCACGCTCTGCATCAAGCTGCGTCCAGCGTCGAGCAGCGCGATGCCCGCCGAGAACGCGGCATGCATCGGCTGTCCGTGCACGTGCAGCAGCGGACGGGCCGCGATGCATTGCTGGATCCGCGCCACCGCGGCCTCGGCCTCGGCCAACCCGGTCTGCGGCAGGCACAGCACGAACTCGTCGCCGCCGTAGCGGAACGCACTGTCGTAAGGACGCAGCGCCGCGCGCAGCGCGGCGGCGAATTCGGCCAGGAACCGATCGCCTGCGAGGTGGCCGTAGCGATCGTTGATCGGCTTGAAGCGATCCAGGTCGAGCATTGCCAAGGCGCAGCTTCCGCCATGCCGCCGCACCCGCGCGTGCTCGGCGAGCAGGCGCTGCTGAAGCACCCGTCGCCCGGGAAGACCCGTCAGCGGATCCAGCCAGGCCTGGCGCGCGGTCAACTCGACCTCGAGTTCCGACAGACGATGCAACGCACGCAGGCCGCTCTCGACCAGCGCGTCGTAGGCGCGCAGGGCCTCGGGCTGCGACTTGTGCGCCGCTGCCAAGCGCGCCACCCGACCGGCGATGCCGCGCAATTCGGCCATCAGTTCGGCGTGCACGGGCTCGACTCCATCGTGCTCCTGGGCATCGAGCGCACTGCGCAATTGACCCTCGATCGCCTCCAGCGGCAGCGCGGCGACGGCCTGCACGCGTTGGCGGTAGGCCCCCTGACGCAGACAGCGCTGCAACCACGCCGTCAGCATGCGGCGCGCGGCACGGATCGCCGCCGCGCCGTCCGGCGCACACGCGGGCCCCGCTGCGATGCCCGCCATCGACAGGGGTGCGGAAGCATCGACGCTCAATTCGGTAGCCAGTGCAGACATCTGCATCACTCCTGGTTCGGGACACGAGGATTCAAGCAAACACGATGCCAAGCGCGGTCTCCTGGCCTGCCGCCCGGATTTCCACCCGTGATCGGGGTGTTGCGTCGGGGTCTCGGCATCGATCGGGGTTCAGGTCGTGCTGTGCGGACACATGGACGTCAAGGATTTGACGCGAGACGCGAGTCAAACCCGCCGGCTTCGACCAGAACCTCGCCCTGCGCATCGATGACACCGCGCACGACACGGCCGGACTGGACGTTGCGCGCCATGACGACCTGCCCCTGGCTGCCGTCCTGCAGCGCCACGCCCAACGCGGCCAGCCGGAACCCGGGACCCACAGCGACCAGGGACACGGTTTGCCCGTCGTGCACCAACCGCGGACCGCGCAACATGGTCCGGGTGACCGCCTGGCCGGCGGCCACGCTGTAGCGCAAGACCTGCCCGACGCCTTCGCGCACGTCGCCTAGCGTTCCGGCCGGCAGGCTCGACACGTTGCGCTGGACGACGGTCAGGTCGCTTGCGCGCAGCACGTGTCCGGCGCTCAACGCGTGCAACGCCAGCACCGCGCCTCGCGGCGTGTCGACCTGGACCGGAACGTAGAGCGACCACCGCTGCGGCGCAGCGCAGCGCACCTGCACGGTCTGCGTGCCGAACAACCCTGAAGCTCCGAACGCCTGGGCAAGCAACCGCGCGCATCGCGGGAAATGCAACGCAGCGCTGGGCCCCTGGACCCGGATGCGCGCCGCGGGGCGCAATGCGGGCGGCAATTGTTCACGCACGTAGCGCGCCGCGGCCGCGCGGATGGTCGAAGCAGGCTCGAAGGCCTCGGCGTGCGCCGCACCCAGCGTCCCGCACAGCACCGCGGCCGCGAGCAGCAGGCGCATCAGGACGTTGGCGACACGGTTCGAGGCGGTCATGAGACGTGGGACAGAAGCGGCAGGACGATGCGGAGGGGAACGGCCGCTGGGCGCCCCCGACCCAGAGCAGCAAGCTTCGTTCCAGATCCAGGCGGCGCGCGCGCAGCGCTTCGCCGGCCGCCACGTACGCCGTGCACCGGCATGCCGGGCGGCAAAGGTTTGCCGCCGCGCAGGTCGCCGCATGCCGCCTGCGCTGGCCGGAGCGCGGCTTTTCTCCCTGCGGGCCGCCTCCCGCAGCACTGGCATGCTTCCTGCAGTCTGCTCAACGCCAGCAACCCGAGCCGACCATGACCACCGTCCTCGACCGCCACTTCGCCCCGCTGCAAGCCGCACTGGATCTTCGCGGCTACCGCCAGCAATTGCTGGCCGCAAACATGGCCAACTCCGACACGCCGAACTACCGCGCAGTGGACCTGAACTTCACCGCCGCGATGCGCGCCGCGCTTTCGGGCCAGGGCGCGGCCCCGGCGCTGAAGACCGACCAGGGCGGGCAACTGCAACCTGCCGCGCAGCCCGAGCCCGCCGCTGCGTTCGTCGCCTACCAGGCCGGCGACAACGTCCGCCTCGACGGAAATTCGGTCGACATGAACAGGCAGCAGTCCGCGTTCGCATCGAACAGCATTCAATATGAAGCGGACCTGACGTTCGTCACCGGCAAGATCAAGAACTTGCTGGCCGCCATCACGGCGAACTGACCCCCAGCGCGCAAGGAGACTCCGCCATGTCCCTGTTCAACGCTCTCGACGTAGCCAATTCCGGCCTCACCGCCGAGAGCTATCGCCTCAACGTGGTGGCCAGCAACCTGGCCAACGCGAACTCGGCGACGAGTTCCAACGGCACGACCTACCGCGCCCGCGAAGTCGTGTTCGCGGCGCAGCCGCTGGACGGGGCCGCCGCCGGAGTCGACGGCGTGCGGGTCGCCGCGGTGGTGCAGAAACCGGGCCCGCTGAAGATGGTCTACGACCCGGGCAACCCGCTGGCCGACAAGCAGGGCTACGTCAGCTACCCGAACGTCAACCCGGTCGACGAAATGGTCAACATGATTTCGGCGTCGCGCGCCTACCAGGCCGACGTCAACGTGATGAACACGACCAAGAACCTGCTGGCCAAAACCCTCACGCTGGGCCAGTAACCCTGATCGCATGAAGGAACTTCGATGAGCTCTCCGATCAACAACAGCACCAGTGCCCTCATCGCCTCGCTGCAGACGAGCAGCAGCGCGGCCACCTCGGGCAGCAGCGCCAGCGGCATGTCGGCGCTGGCCAACGCGAACAGCTTCTACAACCTGCTCGTCACCCAGCTGACCAACCAGGATCCGCTGAACCCGATGAGCAACTCCGACCTTTCGGCACAGCTGGCGCAATTCAGCACCGCGAGCGGCGTGCAATCGATCCAGCAGTCGATGTCCGCGCTGACCGCGCAACTGGCCCAGGCGCAGGGCCTGCAGGCGGCCAACCTGGTCGGCCAGAACGTGGTGTTCGACAGCAACAGCATGAGCCTGGGCACCAGCGGCGGCAGCGCCGGCGGCTTCACGCTGTCGGGAGCGGCCGCCGATGTGCAGGTCCAGGTTCTCGACGGCAGCGGCCAGACCGTCGACACCGTCGACCTCGGAGCGCTCCCCGCCGGAGTGCAGAGCTTCGCCTGGGACGGAAAGACAGCCTCCGGCGCGCAGGCGCCGGCAGGCGGCTACACCTTCAACGTGCAGGCGGTCGACGCCAGCGGCAACGCGGTGTCGGCGTCGCCGTTCGGCACCGGCACCGTGCAGGCGGTGCTGCTCAACGGCAGCAGCGGCGCCAGCCTGCAGATCCAGGGACAGAACGGCGCCATTCCGCTGTCGAACATCCAGGGCGTGGTCTGAGCACGCCACTCCAGCACGCACCGAGGACACCACCATGAGTTCGTTCCAGACCGCGCTGTCCGGCCTGCAGGCCGCCTCGACCGACCTGCAGGTGATGGGCAACAAC
>JAJZHS010000249.1 GCA_021798395.1 Pseudomonadota bacterium | reverse complement strand
CTACGGTCCCGGCATGATGGGCGGCTTCGGCGGCGGCTACGGCCCCGGCATGATGGGCGGCTTCGGCGGCGGCTACGGCCCCGGATCGTGGATGGTCGGTGCGAGGCGCGGCGCCCACGGCTCAGCGCTGAGCGAAGCGCAGGTCAAGGAGATCCGCGCGATCGAGAAAGCGACGTTCGACCGCCAGTGGGCACTGGCTGCGAAGGTGCACGACCTCGCGTTCGCAAACGGGCCGACCGGCGCCGGATCGCGCGTCGACGTCGACGCGCTGATGAAGCAGGCCACCGCGCTGTCGAACCTGCGCCTGCAGATGTTGCGCAACCGGCTCGAAGCGCAACAACGCATCGACGCCGTGCTCGACCAGGCGTCGCGTGCGGCGCAAGACAGCAAGCGCTGATCACGGGAGCCAGAACCATGAAGCCATTCACGAAACGGGCGCGCATCGCGTCGGCGGTCGCCGTCGTGCTGGGCGCGATCGGTGTCGCCGGCGCGCAGGGTTATGGCGGCTACGGCGGCATGATGGGCGGCGGCTACGGCAATGGCGCCGGCTACGGGTCCGGCATGATGGGTGGCGGGATGATGGGCCTGGCCGGCGCCGACCGCCCGGTCGACGCGGACTGGGGCGGCGGCACGATGTCGTCGGTCCAGGTGCAGGCGTATCTCGCCGCGACCCCGACCGCAGCGCGCATCGACGCGAAATCCGACACCATCACCTATTCGGGCCGCGACATCACGATCGACATGGTCGCGGTGCAGCCCGGACACGACGACCAGACCTTTGAAGTCGGCGGGCTGACCAACCCGACGCTGGTCGTTCCGGCCGGCGCGACGGTTCACCTGAACCTGGTCAACATGGACTGGGGGCGCAATATGGAGCACGGCGTGATCATCACCCCGGCGCCGCCGCCGTATCCGTACATGGCGATGATGGCCACCGGCCCGGGGCTGGCCCAGGTGATGCCGCTGCTGCCGTGGCGCAGCGCGAAGGATCTGCAACAAGCGCAGTACGCCTCACTGTCGGCGACCTTCGTCGCCGGCAACGCCGGCACCTACTGGTACGTGTGTCCGACGCCGAAGCATGCCGAGAAGGGCATGTACGGCAAGCTCGTCGTGCTTTGAATACGCCTTCGTCCCCCGGCGGCGCACCGGCCGTGCGCTGCGCCGCCGCTCCGCAAGCTGTGCGCTGGCACCGCGTCGCGCGCCTGCTGCTGGCGATCGTGATCGCCGGGCTCGGCGCCTCGCAGCCGGCGTGGTCGCGGGCACGCTTCGGCGGCTTCCATTTCCGCGAGCCGCGCATCGAGCACCGGCAGTCGTTCGGAGCCTTCGGCGGGCGATTCCACACCTCCGGCACCGAGGCGCACGAGTTCGTGTCGCCGACGCGGTCGCGCTCGGCGCTGGGCGCGGAGCTCGGCGAGGCACGTGCCAACCGGCAGGCGCTCGACGCGCTCGACGCCGACCGCGCGCGAGCCGCCCGGGCGCCGCTGCAGCCGCAGCCCACCCGGCAGCCGCACAGCTACAGCCCGCACAGCTACGGTCTTTACAGTGACCGCACGAACGGCTTCTGGAATTCGCTGCTGGTGTTCGCCGGCCTGCGGACGCTCCTCAGTTCCGCCACGCCGACGCACGCGCTGGCCGCTTCTCCTCCGATGCTCCCCGCACAGGCAGCCTCGGCGGCCGAACGGCGCAGCGCCGCCGCAGAACTGCACCACCACGCCGTTGCCGACATCGTGCTGGCGGTGATCGCGTTCGCGCTGATTGCTTTCGCGGTGCGTCGCAGCCTGCGCGTGGCCGATGCAAACGACCCCCGGCGTTACAGGCTTTGAGCCGTCGACGATGAACTGGACGACGACCTTGCGTTATGCGCGCGCCCACCTTGGGCGGCCGCAGCACGCCGACGACGGTGCGCCGGCGCGCATCGGCAGCCTGCTGCACTGGGCGAGCGCGCCGCTGCTGCGCGCGGGTGCCGGCGGCGCACTGATCGACCCGGCGCTTGCCGCCGACGGCGTGGTCGGCGCTATCAGCCACCTTCGACTTGAACTCGACGGCGCGCTGTGGCGCCTGCACCTGGCGCCGGACGGCGACGCAGCCGCAGCGCCGCGTTGCCTGCAGCTCCTGCTCGACGACAAGCAGCGCGTGCGCGAAGCGATGCTGTGCCAGCAACTGGCCGCGTTCGTCCCCGACGCCGACGAAGTGGCCGTCTTCCGCGGCGATTCCGGTCGCGGCCTGGGCACGCAGGACTACACGTTGTGGCGCGACGACACCGGGGCGCTGACACCGGCGCGGGTCGCCGCCGCGTTCGGCGACCAGGACCACCTCGACTATGCGCGCGACGTCAACCCCGACGCCGTCTTCGTCGCGCCGCTGCAAGCCTTCGAGACGCGCATCGATGATGCCGAGGGCCGCCGTGGACGCCAGGGCCGGGTCTGGCTCATGCCCTACGCGCGCGCATTGAGCGGCGGCGGCACCGAGTATCTGCTGCCGCAGATGGCGGCTTACGACAGCATCGACGGCGATTCCACGCGGCGCCGCGCCTGCGTCGAGATCTGGCTGGCGCTGCCGCTTGAACCCGATCGGGTCGACATTCAGTGAAGTCGTCGCCCCGCAACCCACGACCCCAGGAGGCACCATGAGCAAGCTCGCAGGCTGGTCGCTGACCGCGCGCCTGATCACCAAACACTTCGGAGCGCTCGGTGACACCGTCGCCGGTGCGATCGCCAGCTTCGACCCCGAGACGGCGACCGCCGCGGATCGCGACGCGCTTGCGGATCGGCTGCGCGACGCCGCGCAGAAGTTGGCGAAGGCGCGCGCCGACTTCGCGCGCGAACGCGACGACGTGACTCGCATCCACGCCACCATCGCCGACGACATGAACGCCGCGCAAGCGCTGGCGACGCGCATGCAGTCGTGCGACGACGCCGCCCAGCGTGCCGAGCTCGAGCGGCAGACGAACCTGCTGCTCGACGACGTCGAGGCCAACAAGCAGCGTCTCGGAACCGAACAGCACGAGGCCGACGAGGCGGGAGCCTTCGTCGAGCAGTTGCAGCAGATCGTCGAGGCACTTTCGCAGCAGCTCGCGCAATTCGACGCGCACGCGCAAGCCGCACGGCGCCAGCTTGCCCGGGCCAAGGCGGCTCGAGACCTGCAACAGCTGCGCCTGCAGCAGCAACAGACCCTCGACAGTCTCAAGGGCATGTCGGGCAGCAGCAGCGCGCTCGACGCGCTGACGCGCAAGGCGCAGGGCATCGCCGCGCAGACCGAAGGCAACCGCATCGTCGCCGACGTCGGCGCCCAACCCGCTCAGCGCAACGCCGAGCTCGAGGCGCTGCGTCGAACGGCGCTGCGACCGCAAGCCGAAGACACGCTCGAGCGAATCAAGCGTCTCGGTGGGAGTTCGTAAAATGCTGCGATGGATCGAAGCCTGAGCCTGCAGCTCGCGCTGGCGCTGCTCGCCGGCGCGCTGCTGAACCTGACGCCGTGCGTGCTTCCGGTGATGCCGCTGAAAGTGCGCAGCATCTTGCGCGAAGCCGGCCAGACCCCGCTGTCGCGCGCCACGTCGGCGCTGTTGTTCGTGCTCGGCGCGTGGAGCCTGTTCGTACCGCTGGGGCTTGCCACCGCGCTGCTGCACCTGCAATGGGGCGTGCTGTTCCAATCGCGCGCGGCGCTGCTCGCGCTGGTCGCGATGCTGCTGCTGATGGCCTGGCTGGGATGGCGCGGCCGCAGCCTGCCGCTGCCCGGCTTCATCATGCAGGCCGGCGGCGCGCACTACGTCGAACCCTACGTCTCCGGGCTGGTCAGCGGCATCCTGTCGACGCCGTGCACCGGACCGCTGCTCGGCGGCGTGCTGGTGTTCGCGCTCACCCAGCCGGCCGCGCACACGGTCGCGCTGTTCGCGGCTGTCGGCAGCGGCCTGGCCCTGCCCTACGTCGCGCTGCTGCTGTGGCCGGGCCTGCTGCAGCGGCTGCCGCGCGCCGGCGCCTGGTCGGCCGCGCTCCACCACAGCTTCGCCTGGCTGCTGCTGGCGGCCGCGCTGTTCTTCGCCCAGAGCCTGCTGCCGATATGGGCGGGCACACCACTCTGGCTGGCGCTGCTGGGCGCGCTGGCGTGGTCGATGGTTCGGCTGTGGCGCCGCGGCGCCGACTGCTGCACGCGCGCGGTGGCCTTGCTCGCCGTGCTCCCGGTGCTGGCGCTGGCCGATCTAGGCACCGGCTTCCTCGATCCCGGCTCGGTGCACTGGGTCGCGCTGCGCGACCGCGAAGCGACGCAGCTCACGCGGCTGCACCGGCCCGCGCTGGTCGAGTACACGGCCGCCTGGTGCCTGAACTGCC
>JAJZHS010000016.1 GCA_021798395.1 Pseudomonadota bacterium | reverse complement strand
TCAAGACGCTGCCGGGAATCGACCGGCCGGCGATCGCCACCTACCTGCCGAACGCGGCCGGCGGCGCGACGCTGGTGCTGGACCTGGGCGCCAACGTCGATTGCGAAGCCGAGCACCTGCTGCAGTTCGCCGTCATGGGCGCCGCGTTCGCCGCTGCGGGCGGGCACGCGCAGCCGCGCGTGGGTCTGCTCAATATCGGTGAAGAAGTCATCAAGGGCAACGAGATGATCAAGCGCGCCGGCGAACTGCTGCGGCAGGCCGATCGCGAGGGCCGCTTGCGCTTCGTCGGCAATGTCGAGGGCAACGACATCTTCAAGGGCGGTGCCGACATCGTCGTGTGCGACGGTTTCGTCGGCAACGTGGCGCTGAAGGCCTCCGAGGGCGTGGCGCAGATGATCAGCGGCATGCTGCGCGAGGAGTTCGGGCGCGGCCCGCTGAGCCGGCTGGCCGCGTTGTGCGCGCTGCCGGTGTTGCGCCGTCTGCGTCGCCGTGCCGACCACCGGCGCTACAACGGCGCGGCGCTGCTGGGCCTGCGCGGATTGGTGCTCAAGAGCCACGGCTCGGCCGATGCGTTCGCGTTCGAGCAGGCGCTGGAGCGCGCGCGCGAGGCGGCCGAGGGCCAGGTCGTGCACGAGATCGAGCGCATTCTGGCCGCCCTGCACGCACCGCCGCAACCGCAACCGCAACTGGACGGCGCGCCCTGATCGCGCGTTGCGCCGTCGCGGCGCGTCGCCCGCCGCATCCACTTTCCATTTGAATCCATGTCGCGCTATTCACGCATTCTCGGCACCGGCAGCTACCTGCCGCCCACGGTGGTCGGCAACGACGCGCTGGCCGCGCGCCTGGCGCGTGACGGCATCGAGACCAGCGACGCCTGGATCATCGAGCGCACCGGAATCCACCAGCGCCATTTCGCCGATGCCGGCACCGGCAGCGTCGACCTGGGCGAGCAGGCCGCGCGCCGCGCCCTGGACGCCGCCGGACTGGCCGCTTCGGACATCGACCTGATCATTTGCGCCACGTCGACTCCGGACATGATCTTCCCGTCGAACGCGGCGCTGATCCAGGGCCGGTTGGGCGCCGCAGGCGGCGCCGTGTTCGATGTGCAGGCGGTGTGCGCCGGGTTCGTCTACGCGCTGACGGTGGCCGACCAGTTCATCCGCAGCGGCCTGGCGCAGCGCGCGCTGGTCGTCGGCGCCGAAGTGTTCTCGACCATCCTCGACTTCAAGGACCGCACCACCTGCGTTCTGTTCGGCGACGGTGCCGGCGCCGTGGTGCTCGGCGCCGACACCCGGCCGGGGCTGCTGGCCTCGGCGCTGCACGGCGACGGCAGCCAGGCCGCGATCCTGTGCACGCCCGGACGCGTGCGCTCGGGCGTGGTCAGCGGCAGCCCGTATCTGCACATGGACGGCCAGGCAGTGTTCAAGCAGGCCGTGCAGGTGCTCGAGCGCGTGGCGCGCGAGGTGCTGGACAAGGCCGGCTGCACGCCGGCCGATGTCGACTGGATGGTTCCGCACCAGGCCAACATCCGCATCATGCTGCACACGGCGAGAAAGCTCGGCATCGCCGCCGAGCGGGTGGTGCAGACGGTGGCCGAGCACGGCAACACCTCGGCGGCGTCGATCCCGCTGGCGTTGGACGTGGCGGTGCGCGGCGGCCAGATCCGACGCGGCGACCACGTGCTGCTGGAGGCCGTCGGCGGCGGCCTGACCTGGGGCGCCGCACTGCTCGAATACTGAGGATCCGCGGTCCGCAATCCAACCACCATCGACCGATGAAAACATTCGCATTCGTATTTCCGGGGCAGGGCTCGCAAAGCGTGGGCATGCTCGATGTGGCGTCCGGGCACGCGGCCGTGCGCGACACCCTGCGCGAGGCCGGCGAGGTGCTCGGCGAGGACGTGGCCGGCCTGATCGCGCGGGGCCCGGAGCAGGCGCTGAGCCTGACCACCAACACCCAGCCGGTGATGCTCACCGCGGGCGTGGCGCTGTGGCGCTTGTGGCTGGCCGAAGGCGGCGCGCGCCCGGCGCGGCTGGCCGGACACAGCCTGGGCGAGTACACCGCGCTGGTCGCGTCCGGCGCGCTGGACTTCGCCGACGCGCTGCCGCTGGTGCGTTTTCGCGCCCAGGTCATGCAGGATGCGGTGCCGGCCGGCAGCGGCGGCATGGCCGCCGTGCTCGGACTCGACGACGACGCGGTGCGCTTGGCGTGCGCCGACGCCGCCGCGCAGTGCGGCGAAGTCGTCGAGGCGGTGAACTTCAATGCGCCGGGGCAGGTCGTGATCGCCGGCAGCCGCGGTGCGGTCGACGCCGCGTGCGCGCTGCTGAAAAGCCGCGGCGCCAAGCGCGCGTTGCCGTTGCCGGTGTCGGCCCCGTTCCACAGCAGCTTGCTGCGCGGCGCCGCGAAGCGCCTGGCCGAGTATCTCGAGTCGGTGCCGTTGCGCGCGCCGCAGATTCCGGTGGTGCACAACGTGGACGTGGCCGAGCACGCCCAGCCGCAGGCGATCCGCGCCGCGCTGGCGGCGCAGGCCGCCGGCGCCGTGCGCTGGGTCGAATGCGTGCACGCCCTGGCCGCGGCCGGTTGCACCGACCTCGTCGAGTGCGGTCCTGGCAAGGTGCTGGCCGGGCTGACCCGGCGCATCGACCCGGCGTTGCGCGGACATGCGTTGGTCGATCAGGCCAGCGCGCAAGCGATCCAGGGGGCTTTGCAATGAACCCGCAACCGCTGCGCGATCAGGTCGCGCTGGTCACCGGCGCCACGCGCGGAATCGGCCAGGCGATCGCCGCCGAACTGGCCGCGATGGGCGCGTTCGTTTTCGGCACGGCGACCAGCGCGCCCGGCGCAGAGCGCATCGCGCAGGCGCTGGGCGGGCAGGGCACCGGGGTGGTGCTCGACGTCACCGACGGCGCCGCGGCCGAGGCGCTGGTCGAGCGCATCGCGCGCGAGCGCGGCGGCCTGCACGTGCTGGTCAACAACGCCGGAATCACCCGCGACACCCTGGCGCTGCGCATGAAGGACGCCGACTGGAGCGCGGTCGTCGACACCAATCTCAACGCGGTTTTTCGCTTGTGCCGGGCCGCGGTGCGGCCGATGATGAAGCAGCGCGGCGGGCGCATCATCAACATCACGTCGGTGGTGGGCGCCAGCGGCAACGCAGGGCAGGCCAACTACGCCGCGGCGAAGGCCGGCGTGGCCGGCATGAGTCGCGCGCTGGCGCAGGAACTCGGCAGCCGTCAAATCACCGTCAACTGCGTCGCGCCTGGGTTTATAGACACGGATATGACTCGCGCGTTGGGGGATGATGCGTCGAAGGCGCTTCTGGCCCGCATCCCGCTCGGGCGCCTCGGACACGCCGACGACATCGCGCATGCGGTAGGCTTCCTGGCCGGCCCGGGCGGTGCCTACATCACCGGAGCGGAGCTGCCCGTCAACGGCGGCATGTACATGTCCTGATTCGGCACTGCCGATTTCCCGGCCACGCGGCATCCGCGTTGCTAGAATCCGATAGCTTTTTTTTTTGGAGAACTACATGAGCGATATCGAACAGCGCGTCAAGAAAATCATCGCCGAGCAGCTTGGGGTGGCCGAGGACCAGGTCACGAACGACAAGTCCTTCGTCAACGACCTCGGCGCCGATTCGCTCGACACGGTCGAGCTGGTGATGGCGCTGGAGGATGAGTTCGGCATCGAGATCCCCGACGAAGACGCCGAGAAGATCACGACGGTGCAGTTGGCGATCGACTACGCCAAGCAGCATCAGAAGGCCTGAGCGCGACGCGCGCGATCCACCGCTGCGGGGGCCCCGCGCGTCGCGGGCCGCGGCGCCGTGTCCCGCGACGCGCCGCGTGCCTTCCCGCATTCTTCAGTCCGTTTTGCACACCACCGCCTTATGAGCTTGCGCCGCCGCATCGCCATCACCGGTCTGGGCATCGTCTCGCCGATCGGCAACACGGTCGACACCGCGTGGAGCAGCCTGATCGCCGGCAAGTCCGGAATCGGCCGCATCACCAAGTTCGATGCCTCGACGTTCTCCGCGCAGATCGCCGGAGAGGTGCGCGACTTCGACATCGGGGAGTACATCCCGGTGAAGGAGGCGCGTCACATGGACACGTTCATTCACTACGGCCTGGCCGCGTCGATGCAGGCGGTGCGCGACAGCGGACTGTCCGGCAGCGGGATCGATCCCGATCGCGTCGGGGTCATGGTCGGCTCGGGAATCGGCGGACTGCCGATGATCGAAGACACGTACCGCGAGTTCATGGAGCGCGGTGCACGGCGCATTTCGCCGTTCTTCGTGCCGTCGTCGATCATCAACATGATTTCGGGCCACCTGTCGATCCAGTTCGGATTCCGCGGCCCGAACCTCGCCGTGGTGACCGCGTGCACCACCGGCTTGCACGCGATCGGCCTGGCCGCGCGGCTGATCGAATCCGGCGACGCCGACGCCATGGTCGCCGGCGGCGCCGAGGCCACGGTGTGTCCGCTGGGCATCGGCGGTTTCGCGTCGGCGCGGGCGCTGTCGACGCGCAACGACGACCCTGCGCGCGCCAGCAGGCCGTGGGATCGCGACCGCGACGGCTTCGTCCTCGGCGAGGGCGCCGGGGTCATGACGCTCGAGGCCTGGGACCACGCGGTGGCCCGGGGCGCGCGCATCTACGGCGAACTCGTCGGCTTCGGCATGAGCGGCGATGCCCACCACATCACCGCGCCGAATGTCGACGGGCCGCGCAAGTGCATGCTCGCCGCGCTCGCCAACGCCGGCGTTCCCGCCGATCAGGTGCAGTACCTGAACGCGCACGGCACGTCGACTCCGCTGGGCGACAAGAACGAAACTGACGCGATCAAGGCCGCGTTCGGCAGCCACGCCGGCCGTCTGGTGGTCAGTTCGACCAAATCGATGACCGGTCACCTGCTCGGCGGCGCGGGCGGCCTGGAGTCGGTGTTCACGGTGCTGGCGGTGCATCACCAGATCGCGCCGCCGACGATCAACCTGGATCACCCGGATCCCGAGTGCGATCTGGACTATTGCGCGAACACCGCGCGTCCGATGGCGATCGAGTACGCACTGAAAAACAACTTCGGCTTCGGCGGGACCAATGGCTCGGTGTTGTTCCGCCGCGTCTGAGGCCACGTGACCGAGCCGGGCGCGTGCGCTGAGGACTCGAGGTGGCGATGAAACTGGCCGGCCAGTTCCAGTTGCATGTGGCGCGTTTCGTGCGCTGGCATGCGCTGCTGGGCGCGTTCGACAGCGCGGTCGCCATGGCCGCGTTGTGGACCGCGTGGCAGTGGCACGGCCGCTCGGAAATGCCGATGATGGCCGGCCTGTCTCTGGGCATGTTCCTGCTCGTGCTGGCCGCCCAGTATCCGTACTGGAAAATCGACCCCTTCACCCTGCTGCACGGCGCGCAGGGCTGGACGCTGGTGCAGCGCAGCCGCCACAGCCGCCTGGCCCAGGTGCGCGGGCTGAGCCTGCCCGGCCAGCTTCTGGTCCTGGGGTTGAGCGACAGCGGTCGCGTCGTGCTGCCGATCTCCTCCGACATACCACCCACGGCCTGGCGCGAGTTGCGAACTCGACTGGCCATGTGAGGGCGACATGGAACCGACCCCCGATCAGATCCTGGTGCAACGGGTTCAGCGGGGGGATCAAGCAGCTTTCGAACTGCTGGTCATGAAATATCAGCGCAGGATTTTCAGATTGATCATGCGCTTTATACGGGATCCGGCACAGGCGGAAGACGTCGCCCAAGAAACATTCCTCCGTGCGTACCGAGCCATCGCCCAGTTTCGCGGCGACAGCCAGTTCTACACCTGGCTCTATCGCATCGCGGTCAATACGGCGAAAAAGACGCTCGCCGAAGGCGCGCGCGAGCGGTCGCTGCGCGACCAGCAAGGCGAAACGGACGAAACTTCGGCGCACGACGGACAACTAAGCGACATGGAAACACCCGAAGCGGTGCTGGCCGGACGACAGGTGGCGCGCACGGTCAACGACGCGATGGATGGATTGCCCGAAGATCTGCGCATGGCGATCGCGTTGCGCGAAATCGAAGGTATGAGCTACGAGGACATCGCGCAGGCCATGTGCTGCCCGGTCGGAACAGTGCGTTCGCGAATTTTCCGGGCCCGCGAGGCCATTGCGCGCCGCCTCCAGCCGCTGCTGGGCAAGAAGACCGGAACGCGCTGGTGAGCGCGCCCGAGGAGAACGACATGGAACATCTGCAGCAGGAAGGCGAGCGCAGCAGGCAGCGCGTGTCGGCGTTCATGGACGGCGCGAACTCCGACGTGGCCGAGCGCCACGACGTGCTTCGCGCGCTCGGCCGGGACCCGGCGGCGCGCCATGCGTGGCTGCGCTATCACCAGATCGGCGACGCCTTGCGCTCGCCCGAGCTCGTTCCGCTGGACGACGACGAAGGCTTCGTCGAGCGCCTGGCGCAGCGCCTGCGCGACGAGCCGGTGCCGCTGGCGCCGACGCACGTGCGCGTGACCTGGCGCGCGCAGGTGACGCGCCAGGCCTGGAACGCCGTGGGCGCCGCGGTCGCCGGGCTGGCCGCCGTCACGCTGGTCTGCTACAGCCTTCCGGCGCGCAGGTCGCAGACGCTGGTGGCGACGGCGCACAGCGTGCGTGCCGCGCCGCCGCGCGCGGCGGCGACCCCCGGGCAGCGGGTGGTGGCGCAATGGGCCCGGCGCGACGCGCGCCATGCGGTCGAGCGCGTGGCGCACCACGTCTCGGCAGCGTCCAAGCTGGGCTATTGAACCGATCGGGTATGCTGGGCATTCCTTGGAACGTTCGGTGTGCGCCATGCGTCGCTTCCTGATTTGCCTGCTCTTGGCGCTCGGCGCCGTGTCGGTTCCTGCCGCGGCTTCGCCCGCACCGGCGTTCGCCGGGGTCGCGCTGCCCGATTTCACGCCGCTGGTCGATCGCGTCGGCCCGGCGGTGGTCAACATCCGCGCCGACCACCCCGTGCGGTCGAGCGCACTGGACGACCCGCGAACGCGCGAACTGTTGCGCCGTTACTTCGGCGTCCCGCTTCCCGATGCGCCCGATTCGGCACCGGACGGAGAGCCGGGGCCGGCCGCTGTCGGCTCGGGATTCATCCTGCGCCCCGACGGGCTGATCATGACCAACGCGCACGTGGTCGCCGGAGCGACGCGAATCCGCGTCACCTTGCGCGACAAGCGCACGTTCGACGCCACGCTGGTCGGCGTCGACAAGCGCACCGACATCGCGCTGCTGCGCATCGCCGGTCACAATCTGCCCTGCGTGACGATCGGCGACTCGCGGACGCTGCGCGTCGGCGCCTGGGTGCTGGCGATCGGCTCGCCGTTCGGCCTGGACAACACGGTCACCGCCGGAATCGTCAGCGCGAAGGGGCGCGATACCGGAGACTACACGCCGTTCATCCAGACCGACGTCGCGGTCAATCCCGGCAACTCGGGAGGGCCATTGATCGACATGGACGGCAAGGTGATCGGCATCAACTCGCAGATCTACAGCCAGACGGGTGGGTTCATGGGGATTTCGTTCGCGATCCCGATCGATGAGGCGATGCGGGTCGCCGCGCAAATCGAGGCCCACGGCTACGTGGTGCGGGGCAAGATCGGCGTGGCGGTCGGCGGCGTCGACCGCGCGCTGGCCGAGGCCATCGGCCTGGGCAGCGCGCGCGGCGCGCTGGTGCAGCGGGTCGAGCCCGGCGGCGCCGCGGCGCGGGCCGGCGTGCTCCCGGGCGACATCATCGTGCGCTTCGACGGGGTCGCGGTCGCGCGCGCCAACGACTTGCCCCGCATCGTCGGTGACGTGCCGCCGGGGCGCCGCGTCCAGCTTCGTCTGTTCCGGCTCGGACAGATGCGCACACTGTCGGTGACCGTGCGGGAATGGGCGCACGACGGCGGCGCGCCGGAGTTGCGGCAAGCGCCGAATCCGGCCGATACGGCACCGCTCGGGATCGACGTCGCCGATCTGAACCCGCAGCAGCTGCGCGCGCTCGGCGTATCCGGAGGCGTCTGGGTCGGCGCGGTGCACGGCGCCGCCGAGCGCGATGGTCTGCGCGTCGGCGACGTCATCACCCGGCTCGGCAACGTCGACGTCGTCGGCGCCGCGCAGTTCGGACAACTGGCGGCGGCCGTTCCGGCCGGGCGGGACGCCGCATTGCTGGTGTGGCGCGACGGCGACGCGCGGTTCGTACTGGTCAGACAAGCGGCGCGCGCGCGGCCCGGGACGGGAGGCGCCGGCGTCCGCTTAAAATAGCGGTCCGACAAGCAGTTGCCATAAACCTTCTTGTTGGTAGGCGCGACTCGAACGACGCGCCTTTTTTTTGTCCGCACACGAGCGGTCGACCCAGCGCATGCAACAGATCCGCAATTTTTCAATCATCGCCCACATCGATCACGGCAAATCGACGTTGGCCGACCGCCTGATCCAGCGTTGCGGGGGCCTGTCCGCGCGCGAAATGGAAAGCCAGGTGCTCGACTCGATGGACCTCGAGCGCGAGCGGGGCATCACCATCAAGGCGCAGACCGCCGCGCTGCAGTACCAGGCGCGCGACGGCCGCACCTATCATCTCAACCTGATCGACACGCCCGGGCACGTCGATTTCAGCTACGAGGTCAGCCGCTCGCTGTCGGCCTGCGAAGGCGCGCTGCTGGTGGTCGACGCCAGCCAGGGGGTCGAGGCGCAGACGGTGGCCAACTGCTATACGGCGATCGAGCTCGGTGTCGAGGTCGTTCCGGTGCTCAACAAGATGGACCTGCCGCAGGCCGACCCGGACGCCGCGCGGCGCGAGATCGAGGACGTCATCGGCCTCGACGCCAGCGACGCGCTGTTGGCCAGCGCGAAGACCGGGGCGGGAATCGACGACATTCTCGAAGCCGTGGTCGCGCGCATTCCGCC
Source organism: Pseudomonadota bacterium (assembly GCA_021798395.1). Taxonomy (GTDB): domain Bacteria; phylum Pseudomonadota; class Gammaproteobacteria; order Burkholderiales; family Burkholderiaceae_C; genus Thiomonas_A. The sequence goes on along the minus strand of JAJZHS010000016.1, from coordinate 8,173 downwards.
GCCGCGCGGCGACCCCGGCGCTCCGCTGAAGGCTCTGGTCATCGATTCGTGGTACGACAGCTACGTCGGCGTGGTGATGCTGGTGCGCGTGGTCGACGGCGAACTCAAGCTGCGCGACCGCATCCAGCTGATGGCCACCGGGGCGCAGTTCGCCTGCGAGCAGCTCGGCGTGTTCACGCCCAAATCGGTGCCGCGCGACAAGCTGGGCGCCGGCGAGGTCGGTTTCATCATCGCCGGCATCAAGGAGCTCAAGAGCGCGCGCGTCGGCGACACGGTGACGCTGGCGTCGCGTCCGGCGGCGGCGCCGCTGCCCGGCTTCAAGGAGGTCCAGCCGCAGGTGTTCGCCGGCCTGTACCCGATCGAATCCAGCGCCTACGACGCCCTGCGCGACGCGCTCGAGAAGCTGCAGCTCAACGATGCCGCGCTGCGCTTCGAGCCCGAAGTGTCCTCGGCGCTGGGTTTCGGCTTTCGCTGCGGTTTCCTCGGGCTGCTGCACATGGACATCGTGCAGGAGCGGCTCGAGCGCGAATACGACATGGACCTGATCACCACCGCGCCGTCGGTCGTCTATCAGGTCCAGTTGCGCGACGGGACCACGCTCACCGTCGACAATCCGTCGAAAATGCCCGACGTCGGCCGCATCGAGCAGATCCTCGAGCCGATCGTCACGCTCAGGCTGTTCATGCCGCAGGACTACGTCGGCGCGGTGATGACCCTGAGCAACGCCAAGCGCGGCATCCAGCGCAACATGGCGTACATGGGCCGCCAGGTGCAGCTGACCTACGAAATGCCGCTGGCCGAAATCGTGCTCGACTTTTTCGACAAGCTCAAATCGATCTCGCGCGGTTACGCATCAATGGACTACAGCTTCCTCGAGTACCGCCCGGCCGACGTCGTCAAGGTCGACATGCTGATCAACGGCGAGCGCGTCGACGCGCTGTCGATCATCGTGCATCGCGGCCAAAGCCAGTACCGCGGACGCGAAGTCGCGGCCAAGATGCGCGAGCTGATCCCGCGACAGATGTTCGACGTCGCGATCCAGGCGTCGATCGGGGCCAACATCATCGCCCGTGAGACAATCAAGGCGATGCGCAAGAACGTTCTGGCGAAGTGCTACGGCGGCGACATCTCGCGCAAGCGCAAGCTGCTCGAAAAGCAAAAGGCGGGCAAGAAGCGCATGAAGCAGATCGGCAGCGTGGAGGTGCCCCAGGAGGCCTTCCTCGCCATTCTCAAGGTCGAGGATTGAATCTCCCATGGAAGCTCCCGCGGTCAATTTCACGTTCCTGCTGTTCGTCCTGCTCGTCGTCACCGCGCTGTTCTGGGTCGCCGAGCGCCTGGTGTTCAAGCCGCGGCGGGTGCAGGCCGCGCATGCCGCGCAGGCCGCGCTGCGCGCGCGGCGCGACGAGCTCGCCCGCCAGGGCATCGCGCCCGATCCGACGCTCAGCGACGAGCGCATCGCCGCCGCCGGCGACGCGCTCGCGCGCCAGCCCTGGTGGCTGGAATGGACCGCCGGGCTGTTCCCGGTCATCGCCGTGGTGTTCGCGCTGCGCTCGTTCGTCGCCGAGCCGTTCAAGATTCCGTCCGGCTCGATGGAATCGACCCTGGTTCCCGGCGACCTGATCCTGGTCAACAAGTTCGCCTACGGCGTTCGGCTGCCCCTGCTGTATACCCGGCTGACCGCCGGGCGTGCGCCGCAGCGCGGCGACGTGATCGTGTTCCGGCTGCCGAAGGATCCGTCGATCGACTACATCAAGCGCATCGTGGGCCTGCCCGGCGACACCGTGTCGTACGAGAACAAGCATCTGGTCATCAACGGCGTGGCCGTGCCCGAGAGGCCCGACGGCGAATGGTTCGATCCGAATTCGATGGTCTACTACAAACGCTACCTCGAAACGCTCGGCAGCCACGTGCACGCGATCCTGATCAATCCGCAGTCGCCGCCGTACGTGATCGGCGGCCCGGAGAATTTCCCCGGCCGCGACCGCTGCACCTACGACGCGCTGGGATTCGTCTGCAAGGTTCCGCCTGGGGAGTATTTCGTCATGGGCGACAACCGCGACAATTCCCTCGATTCGCGCTACTGGGGATTCGTGCCCGCGCGCAACATCGCCGGCCCGGCTTTCGTCGTCTGGATGAATTTCACCGCACCGAGCAATATCGGACTGATCCATTGAGCCACCTTCTCAGGCAGGGAGTGGAATCGATGAACGCACCATGCAACGAGCGGCCCCAGCGGGGCATCACCTTGATCGGCCTGCTGTTCTGGGGCGCGATCATCGCGTTTCTCCTCATCATCGGCATGCAGGCCGTTCCGGCGGTGCAGGAGTCGTTCGCCGTGCAGCACGCGGTGGACAAGGCCGCGCACGCCGGCGACACGGTGCCGGCGATCCGCAACGCTTTCGACAAGCTGGCCGGGGTGGACTACATCAACAGCATCGCAGGCAAGGACCTGACGATCACGAAGTCCGACGGGCGCATCGTCGTGGCTTATGCGTATACGAAGGAAATCCACCTGTTCGGCCCAGCGTACCTGGAGCTGAAATTCGCGGGCCACTCGCATTGAGCGCCGACCCGCAGCGACTGGCCGCGCTGCAGTCGCGGCTGGGCTACACGTTCCGCGACCCGGAGCTGTTGCGTCAGGCGCTGACCCATCGCAGTTTCGGCGCGACCAACAACGAGCGCCTGGAGTTTCTCGGCGACTCGGTTCTGAACCTGGCGGTGGCGGCGCTGCTGTACGCCCAGCCGCCGGCCAGTGAGGGGCGGCTGTCATACTGGCGCGCGACCCTGGTGCGCGAGGCCACGCTGGCCGATCTGGGCGCAGGGCTCGACCTCGGCGCGTGCATCGCGCTGGGCGAGGGCGAATTGCGCAGCGGGGGCGCGCAACGCGCGTCGATCGTGGCCGACGCGCTCGAGGCGGTGCTCGGAGCGGTTTTCGTCGACGGCGGCTTCGACGCCGCCAGCGCTCTGGTCGCGCGGCTGTATGCGCAGCGCCTGCGCGCGGTCGACTTGCGTGCCAGCGCGAAGGACGCGAAAACGCGGCTGCAGGAACTGCTGCAGGCGCGCCGGCTGAAGGTTCCGGCGTACTCGGTGGTCGCCACCCGCGGCCCGGCGCACGCGCAGGAGTTCGACGTGCAGTGCGCGGTGGCCGAACTGGGGCTGTGCAGCGCCGGACACGGGCCGAGCCGCCGCGCGGCCGAGCAGCAGGCGGCGCAGGCGATGATCGAGCAGCTCGCGGCCGGCGCAGGGTGGCAGCCGTGAACGACACCGTGCGCCGCTACGGCAGCGTGGCCATCGTCGGCCGCCCCAACGTGGGCAAATCGACGCTGCTCAACGCGCTGGTCGGGCTCAAGCTGAGCATCACCTCGGACAAGGCGCAGACCACGCGCCACCGGGTTCTCGGCGTGCGCACCGAGGGCGCAGCGCAGTTCGCGTTCGTCGACACCCCGGGTTTCCAGCTGCGCCACACGCGCGCGCTCAATCGCGCGATGAACCGCACCGTGACCGCGGCGCTGGCCGAGGTCGACGTCGTGCTGTGGGTCGTCGAGGCCGGCGACATGGGGCCCGACGATGAGCGCGTGGGCGCCTTGATTCCGCAGGGTAAGCCGACCATCCTGGTGGCCAACAAGCTCGACCGCGTCGCCCGCCGCGAAGCGCTGCTGCCGTGGTTGCACCGGCTCGGCGCGACGCACCACGGCCTGAGCGAGATCGTTCCGCTGACGGCGCGCCGCGCGGCCGACGCCAAGCGGCTGCTGCACATCGTCGCGCCGTACCTGCCCGAAGGCGAATGGGGGTACGACGCCGAGGCGTTGACCGATCGCAGCGAGCGTTTCCTGGCCGCCGAGATCGTGCGCGAGAAGCTGTTTCGGCTGACCGGCGACGAACTGCCGTACAGCAGCGCGGTGCTGATCGAGCGCTTCGAGCTCGAAGGCGCCTTGCGCCGCATCGCGGCGGCGATCGTGGTCGAGCGCGACGCGCACAAGGCGATGATCATCGGTTCCGGCGGCGAACGCCTCAAGCGCATCGCCAGCGAGGCGCGCCAGGATATGAAGCAGCTGTTCGGCGCCCCGGTGTTCCTCGAAGTCTGGGTGCGCACCCGCTCGGGCTGGGCCGATGACGCGCGCGCGGTTCGCGCGTTCGGCTACGAGGACTGAAGCGGCATGTCCGGTCGCGTTGCGACGCGCGCCGCGGCCGCCGGGCGCATCGAGCGCGTGCACGACGAGCCCGCGTACGTGCTGCACAGCCACGCCTGGCGCGAAACCAGCCTGGTGCTCGAACTGTTCAGCCGCCACCACGGCAGGGTCGCGCTGGTCGCCAAGGGCGCCAAGCGCCCGCATTCGCCATTGCGTTCGGTCCTGCTCGGCCTTCAGCCGCTGCGCGTGGCGTGGAGCGGGCGCGGCGAAGTGCGCACGCTGACGCGCGCGGAGTGGAGCGGCGGCGTCGCGCCGCTGGCCGGCCATGCGCTGCTGTGCGGCTTCTACTTCAACGAGCTGCTGCTGCGGTTGCTGGCGCGCGAGGACGCGCACGAGCGCGTGTTCGACGTCTACCACGCGACCTTGCTCCAGCTCGGCGACGGGGTCGACGCCATCGAGCCGCCGCTGCGCGCGTTCGAACTGGCGCTGCTGCGCGAACTGGGCCACCTGCCCGCGCTCGACCGCGAAAGTCCGGGCGGCGCGCCGCTGCGCGCCGATGCCACGTACCGTGTCGACCCCGAGCACGGTGTGCTGCGCGCAGCGGGCGAGGCGCTGCCGAGCGGCGCGCAGCTGCTGGCCATCGAAGCCGGCGACTGGGACGTGCCGGGCGCCGCGCGCGCGGCCAAGACGCTGATGCGCGAAATGCTTGACTATCATCTGGGCGATCCGCCGCTGCGCACGCGCCAGTTGCTGATCGACCTGCACCAATTGTGATGAATCCATTCGCCTCGCCGGCCAGGCCCCCGCTGCTCGGAGTCAACATCGACCATGTCGCGACGCTGCGCAATGCGCGCGGCGGCAGCTTCCCCGACCCGCTCGACGCGGCGCTGGCGGCGCTGCGCGGCGGTGCCGACATCATCACCTTTCACCTGCGCGAGGACCGGCGCCACATCCGCGACGCCGACGTCGAGCGCTTGCGCGCGCAGGTCGCCGCGCCGCTGAATTTCGAGGCGGCGGTGACCGACGAGATGCTCGCGTGCATCGAGCGGGTGCGGCCGCAGATGGTCTGCCTGGTTCCCGAGCGGCGCCAGGAGCTGACCACCGAAGGCGGCCTCGACGTCGCCGGACACCTGGAACGGGTGCGCGCGGCCTGCGCCCGGCTGGCCGCTGCCGGCTGCCGGGTATCGCTGTTCATCGAACCTTCGGAGCGCCAGATCGAGGCCGCCGCGCGCACCGGCGCGCCCTGCGTCGAACTGCACACCGGCGCTTATGCCAACGCGTTCGACGCCGCCGACGACGCCGTCGCGGCGGTCGAACTGCGCCGCCTGCGCGACGCGGCCGCGCACGCGCACGCGCGCGGGCTGCGCACCAACGCCGGACACGGGCTGGGCCTGCTCAGCACCGGCGCGATCGCGGTGCTGCCGGGGATCGACGAGTTGCACATCGGCCACGCGCTGGTCGGCCACGCGCTCAGCGTCGGCATGGAACAGGCGGTGCGCGATTTCAAGGCCGCGATCGTCCGCGCCGATGCACGCCGATGACGCACCGGCGGCGCCGCGCTCGGCGTTGTGGGGAGTCGGCACCGATCTGTGCGAGGTCGCGCGCGTGGTGCAGGCCTGGAATCGGCACGGGCCGCGCTTCGCCGAACGCATCCTGGGCCCGGCCGAACGCGCGGTGTTCGCGCAGCGCCTGGCCCGCTCGGAGGCGCGCGGCCATCTGTACCTGGCCACCCGGTTCGCGGCCAAGGAGGCCTGCGCCAAGGCCCTGGGCCTGGGCCTGCGCATGCCGATGACTTGGCGCAACTGCGAGATCGTCAACGCCGGAGACGGGCGGCCGGTGCCGCGGCTGCACGCCGCACTGGCCGATTGGTGCGCCGAGCGCGGGCTGCGCCTGCATGTGTCGCTGAGCGACGAGCGCGGTCACGCGCTGGCGTTCGCGGTGGCCGAGATCGTCGTGGAGGGAGCGTGCAGCACGCGCCGCTGATCATCGATGTGGCCGGTACCGAACTGCAGCCGCACGATCGCCGGCGCCTGCGCGATCCTCTGGTCGGCGGCGTCGTACTGTTCGCGCGCAATTTCGCGTCGCGCGCCCAGCTCATCGCGCTGTGCGGGTCGCTGAAGGCGCTGCGCGCCGACCTGTTGATCACGGTCGACCACGAGGGCGGACGGGTGCAGCGCTTTCGCAGCGACGGCTTCACGCCGCTGCCGCCGATGGCCGCGCTGGGGCGGCTCTGGCAGCGCGACGCCATGCGCGCGGTGCAATGCGCCGCGGCCTGCGGCTTCGTGCTCGGCGCCGAACTGCGCGCCTGCGGCATCGACCTGAGCTTCGCCCCGGTGCTCGATCTGGACTGGGGCCGTTCGCAGGTCATCGGAGCGCGCGCGCTGCACGCCGACGCGCGTGTCGTGGCGCTGCTCGCGCAGGCGCTGATCGGCGGTATGCAAGGCGCCGGGCTGGCGCACTGCGCCAAACATTTTCCGGGGCACGGCTGGGCGCTGGCCGATTCGCATGTCGCCGCGCCGCGCGACGCGCGGGGCCTGCGCGCGCTGCGCGAAGCCGACGCGGCGCCTTACGGCTGGCTGCGCCACACCTTGCGCGCCGTGATGCCGGCACACGTGGTGTATGGCCGCGTCGACGCGATGCCGGCAGGATTCAGCACGCGGTGGCTGCGCGACGAACTGCGCGAGCGACTGGGTTTCACCGGAGCGATTTTCAGCGACGATCTGAACATGCAGGCCGCGCGCGCGCTGGTCGCCGACGACGCCGAGCGCGTGCAGCGCGCGCTGCACGCCGGCTGCGACCTGGCCTTGCTGTGCAACCTCAGCCCGCTCGACGGCGGCATCGCGCTGGACCGCGTGCTGCGGCGCCTGCACGCCATGCCGGGGACCGGCGACGGCGCGGTCAGCGAGTCGCGCCGTCGCGCGCTGCTGGCGCAGTCGCCGCCGCTCGAGTGGGACGTGCTGATGCACGACGCCGCGTACCGTGCCGCGCTCGACGACCTGATCTGAGCGGCGCGCACCGCGCACCGGGCGCCGGGCGCAGCCCGGCCCTGGGGGCAGACACCGAGTCAACGCAGGGCCGCCCCAAGTTGACTCGACCCCCTCGGGGGGCGGGCCGGGCGCAGCCCGGCCCTGGGGGCAGACTTTCCTCAGGGGTAGAAAGCGTCGAGGTGGTAACGGCTGGCGCGCCCCTGCGCCAGCCGCAGGCGCAAGCGGACCTCGACGTCGTCGCCGGCAGCCAGACCCGCGGTGCGCGACGTTCCCGGGCCCAGGTACTGATCGGGCTCGAAGACCTTGCGCACCAGCAGCTGGTCGTGCTCATCGTCGAGGCTGAGTTCCAGCGCCGGATACGCGATGGGCAAGTCGCCCCGGTTGTGCAGGGTCGCGTCGAGCAGCAGCGTGGCGTCCGGGCCGGGCGCCATCGACGACGTTTCCAGAACCAGGTCGGCGAGCGTGCGCGGCGCGTGCAGCGTGCATCCGGCGACGCGGCACAGCAGCCTGAGCGCACTGCGGCTGGCGCTCCAGCGCGCCGCGATCGGGTCGCGCCAGGTCCACGCCGCCTGCACCGCGCCGAGCGCGGCGCACAGCGCCAGTGCGGCGGTCAGCGCGGCGCGCACCCACGGGCGTTGCCAGCGTTCCTCGGCGCGCGCGCGGCGCACGAATTCCGGCTCGCGCGCCGGAGGCAGCATGGAGCGCGGCGGCTCGGTCGGCGCGCCGCCCTCGAACTGGAAGTGCAGCGCGTCGCCCAGGTCGAACGGCGCTTCCGCCATCGCCGGCTCGCCCGGAGCCGACGCGTCGGCCTCGGCCCATTCGGCACCGAGCGCGGCGACTGCGGCCGCCAGTTCATGGACTTCGGGGGCGCCGGGCTCGGCCGGCGCCGGTGCGCGCGGGTCCGGCGGGTGCCGCGCGATCCCCGGCGAATCAGGGACCTCGGGGACCTCGGGGACCTCGGGGACCTCGGGGACCTCGGGGACCTCGGGGACCTCGGGGACCTCGGGGACCTCGGGGACCTCGGGGACCTCGGGGACCTCGGGGACCTCGGGGACC
>JAJZHS010000248.1 GCA_021798395.1 Pseudomonadota bacterium | reverse complement strand
GACGATCATCAGCATGCTCAACGACATGGGCATCGCGGTCTACGAGCAGGCGCCCGACGCGCAGACGCTGCTGCTGAACCAGCACGGCCCGACCACGTCCAGCGACGAGGAAGCCGAGGAAGAAGCCGAGGCCGCGCTGTCGTCGGTCGATTCGGAATTCGGCCGCACCACCGACCCGGTGCGCATGTACATGCGCGAAATGGGCACCGTGCAACTGCTCACGCGCGAAGGCGAGATCGTCATCGCCAAGCGCATCGAGGAAGGCCTGCGCAAGATGATGCTGGCGATTTCGGCGTCGCCGGCGACGGTGGCCGAGATCCTGGCGATGGCGGCGCGCATCGCCCACAACGAACTGCCGGTCGACGAGGTCGTCGACGGCATGGTCTCGGACGACGAATCGGACGACTACGTCGCCGAGGAGGACGTCGACTTCGCGCTGGCCGACGACGCCGAGGAGGACGACGAGGCCGCCGCCGCCGCCGCCAGTTCGGTCAAGCTCGAAGAGCTCAAGTCCAAGGCGCTCGAGCGTTTCGCGCAGGTGCACGACGCGTTCATGAAAATGCGCCGCGCCTACGACAAGGACGGCTACAAGTCGGCCGCCTACGTCAAGGCGCAGGACGCGATTTCGCGCAACCTGATGGAAGTGCGCTTCACCGCTCGCACCGTCGAGAAGCTGTGCGACCTGCTTCGCAGCCAGGTCGATGAAGTGCGGCGCCTCGAACGCGAGATCCGCCGCATCGTCGTCGACCGCTGCGGCATGCCGCAGGAGGACTTCATCAAGAGCTTCCCCGGCCACCAGCTCGACTTGCAGTGGAGCGAACGCCTGGCTGCGTCGAACAAGCCTTACGCGTCGATTCTCGAACGCAACCTGCCCGGCATCCAGGAACTGCAGCAGCGCCTGATCGACACCCAGGTCCGGGTCGTCGTGCCGCTGCACGACTTCAAGGAAATCAACGCGCAGATGAGCCGCGGCGAGCAGGAAGCCCGCGAGGCCAAGCGCGAAATGATCGAGGCCAACCTGCGCCTGGTGATCTCGATCGCGAAAAAATACACCAACCGCGGCTTGCAGTTCCTCGACCTGATCCAGGAAGGAAACGTCGGCCTGATGAAAGCGGTCGACAAGTTCGAATACCGCCGCGGCTACAAGTTCTCGACCTACGCGACCTGGTGGATCCGCCAGGCGATCACGCGCTCGATCGCCGACCAGGCTCGCACCATCAGGATCCCGGTCCACATGATCGAGACGATCAACAAGGTCAACCGGATTTCTCGCCAATACCTGCAGGAAACCGGAACAGAACCGGACGCAGCGATCCTGGCCGAGAAGATGGAGATGCCCGAAGACAAGGTCCGCAAGATCATGAAGATCGCCAAGGAGCCGATCTCCATGGAAACGCCGATCGGCGACGACGACGATTCGCATCTGGGCGACTTCATTGAGGACACCGGCATGCTGGCGCCGACCGACGCGGCGCTGCAGGCCAGCCTGCGCGACGTGGTCAAGGACATCCTGGACTCGCTGACGCCGCGCGAGGCCAAGGTGCTGCGCATGCGCTTCGGCATCGAAATGGCCAACGACCACACCCTCGAGGAAGTCGGCAAGCAGTTCGACGTCACGCGCGAGCGCATCCGCCAGATCGAAGCCAAGGCGCTGCGCAAGCTCAAGCATCCGACGCGGTCGGACAAACTGCGCAGTTTCCTCGATTCTCTGTAAGATTGTTGCGCCGCACCAAGCAACGCTTGCACCGCGTGCGGCGGTCCGGGCGACGCGCGGATCCGCGCTAGACTGCCGCCCATGTCGAATCTGCGCAAGCCCGTGAGCAGAACGGTCGTGTTCGCCGACATCGTCGGCAGCACGGGCCTGTACAAGACGCTGGGCGACACGGCCGCCGCGCGCCTGGTGACGTCGACCACCGAACTGATCGCCGACGCCGTCGTCGCCGCAGGCGGCGAGGTCGTCAAGACCCTCGGCGACGGCCTGCTCGCCGTGTCCGACGACAACGATCCGGCCGTGCGCGCGTGCTGCGAGGCGCAGCGCATGCTCGCCGCGCGCGCGCACCGCGGCCAGACCGCGGTGGCGCTGAAGGTCGGGCTGTCGCGCGGTCCGGTGGTGCTGACCCCGGGCGACTGCTTCGGCGACGCGGTCAACGCCGCGGCGCGCCTGTCCGATTCGGCCGCGGGAGGGCAGATCCTGCTCGGCGAAGCGGTCATCGAGGGGCTCGGACTGGAGCTCAACGCCAGGCTGCGAAGCCTCGGCGCAATCTTCCTGCGCGGGTACGACGTTCCGGTTCCGGTGCATCAGGTCGAGTGGGACGCGAGCTGGCAATCCAACCAGACGCTGCCGCACATGCCGACCCAGCTCGGCGGCGGCCTGGCGTCGACGCGGCTGCGCCTGACCTGGCTCGACCTGGAAGCCGAGTTCGGCGCCGAGCAGATGCCGCTGGGCATCGGCCGCAGCGCGTCCGCCGAATTCACCGTCAACGACATCCGCGTGTCCCGACAGCATGCCCGGATCGATTGGCGCGGCAGCTATTACATGCTGCTCGACCTGTCGAGCAACGGAACCTGGGTCCGCTTCGCCGGACAGGACAATGTGCTCGCGCTGCGCCGCAGCGAATGCGCGCTGCACGGCTGCGGCGAGATCTGCCTGGGCGCCAAGCCGACCGATCCGACCGCGCCGACCGTCCAGTTCGCCCTGCGTTCCTGACACGATGAATCCCGAACCGTCCCACCGCCACGACACCGCGGCGCGCAGCGCCGTGCTGCTGCTGAACCTGGGCACGCCGCAGGCGCCGACGGCGTCGGCGCTGCGCCGCTATCTCCGGGAATTCCTCAGCGACCGTCGCGTGGTCGAGCTTCCCGCGCTGTTCTGGCAGCCGCTGCTGCGCGCGGTGATCCTGCCGCTGCGCGCGCGCAAGTCGGCGGCCAAGTACGCGTCGATCTGGCGCGACGATGGCTCGCCGCTGGCCACCGGAACCGCGCTGCTGGCGCAGGCGCTGCAGCGGGAGCTGGAGCGCCGCGGCCGCGCCCTGCTGGTGCGCCACGCGATGCGCTACGGTGAACCGTCCACCGCCTCGGAGCTCGACGCGCTGCACTCCGCGGGGGTCACCAGGCTGCTGGCGCTGCCGCTGTACCCGCAGTACTGCGCGGCGACGACGGCGTCGTCGCTCGACGCGGTCATGCAGTGGTTCGCGCGAACCCGCCGCCAGCCCGAATTGCGCACCGTGCGCAGCTTCGCCGACTTTCCCGGCTACATCGAATCGCTGGCCGGGAAGATCCGCGCGCGCTGGGACGCCGAAGGCGAACCCGAGCATCTGGTCATGAGTTTCCACGGAATGCCGCAGCGCACCCTGCACGACGGCGATCCGTACTTCTGCGAATGCCACGCCAGCGCGCGGCTGCTGGCCGATGCGCTGGGCCTGCCGGACCGGCGCTGGCGCGTGACCTTCCAGTCGCGCTTCGGCCGCCAGGCCTGGCTGCAGCCGTACACCGCAGCCACCCTGCACCAGCTCGCGCGCGACGGCTGCCACGCAGTCGACGTGGTCTGCCCCGGGTTCGCGGTCGACTGCCTCGAAACGCTCGAGGAGATCGCCATCGAAGGCAAGCAGGTCTTCCTGGCCGCCGGCGGACTGCGCTACCGCTACATCGAATGCCTCAACGTCGACGCGCCCTGGGTGGCGCGCCTGGCCGATCTGGTGGAGGCGCAGATTCAGGGATGGCCGGACGCGCCCGAGACGCCGGCCATCCTGGCCGAACGCAGCAAGCGCGCGCAGGCGCTCGGTGCGAGGACCTGAATTGCTTGTTCGTCTTTCACGCGACATCCCCGACTGGCTGGCCGACGCGCTGGTGCTCGCGCTGGCCGCGGCGTGCCTGTTCGCCTGGCTGGGACTGCCCCCCCTGCGCGACAACAACGAAGCCCTGTACGCCGATATCGGCTGGGCCATGGCGCACGGCGGCAGCTGGATCATCCCGCACCTGGACGGCGCGCCCTACATCGAAAAACCGCCGCTGCTGTACTGGCTCATGGCGCTGGCTTTCAAGGCCTTCGGTTTCGGCGCCTGGCAGGCTCGCCTGCCCGACACCGCCGCGGCCTGGCTGACCTGCGCGCTGTGCATCGTCTGGGGGCGCAGCGTGGGCGCTCCGCTGGCCGGGCGTTTCGCCGCGCTGGTGTGCGGCACCGCGCTGGGTTACGTGCTGATCGCCCGCACGATCCTGTTCGACCCGCTGCTCGTGCTGTTCTGGCTGGCCGCGTTCGTGCTCACCCAGCGCGCGGTCTGCGAGCGCCGCCGGATGTGGTTGCGGCTGGCCATGGTGCCGCTGGCGCTGGCGGTGCTGACCAAGGGGCCGCTGGCGTTG
>JAJZHS010000015.1 GCA_021798395.1 Pseudomonadota bacterium | reverse complement strand
GTCGGCGCCGCATTCCTGCAGCATGCGCTGCGCCGCGCGCAACTGCTGGCGCTCGCGCGCGATGCGCGCCTGCGCGTCGGCGCGACGCTTGTAGCCGCGCACCGCGTCGGCGATCTCGGCCAGGTAGCGCACCCGCGACGGCGCGACGATCGGCGTGCGCAGGGTGCTGTGCCGCGTCTGCACCGCGGGCAGCGCGCCGTCGCGCAACACCAGGCCGAGCGCGCCGAGCCGGGTGCGCAGCGCCTGGTACAGCGCGGTCACGCCGTCGTCGTTGAAGCGGCTGGCCATGGTGCCGAACACCGGCATCGCGTCGGGCGCGACCTGGAACGCGCCGCGGTTGCGCTGCACCTGCTTGGACACGTCGCGCAGCGCGTCGAGCGCGCCCTTGCGGTCGAACTTGTTGACCGCGACGAACTCGGCGAAGTCGAGCATGTCGATTTTCTCGAGCTGGCTGGCGGCGCCGAACTCGGGCGTCATGACGTACAGCGGAACGTCGACCAGCGGCACGATGGCCGCGTCGCCCTGGCCGATTCCCGAGGTCTCGACCAGGATCAGGTCGAAGCCGGCGACCTTCAGCGCGGCCAGCACGTCGGGCAGTGCGGCGCTGATTTCGCTTCCGGCCTCGCGCGTGGCCAGGCTGCGCATGTAGACCCGCGCGCCGGCGCGCCACGGACCGATGGCGTTCATGCGGATGCGGTCGCCGAGCAGCGCGCCGCCGCTCTTGCGTCGCGACGGATCGATGCTGACCAGCGCGATGCGCAGCGCGTCGTCCTGGTCCAGACGCAGCCGGCGAATCAGCTCGTCGGTCAGGCTCGACTTGCCCGCGCCGCCGGTTCCGGTGATGCCGAGCACCGGCGCGGCGCTGCCGCGCGCGGCCTCGTGCAGCTGCGCGCGCAGCGCGGCGTCGGCCTGCCCCGACTCCAGTGCGGTGATCAGCTGCGCCAGCGCACGCCAGGCGCGCTCGTCGTGGCCGCGGATCGCGTCCAGGCTGCGCGGCGCATGCGCCGTCAGGTCCTGGTCGCAGCGCGTCAGCATGTCGCCGATCATGCCCTGCAAGCCCATGCGCTGGCCGTCCTCCGGGCTGTAGATGCGCGCCACGCCGTAATCCTGCAATGCGGCGATCTCGGCCGGAACGATCACGCCGCCGCCGCCGCCGAACACCTGGATGCCCTCGCCGCCGCGGCTGCGCAGCAAGTCGATCATGTACTTGAAGTACTCGACGTGGCCGCCCTGGTACGAACTGACCGCGATTCCCGCGACGTCCTCCTGCAGCGCCGCGGTGACGATCTCGTCGACCGAACGGTTGTGGCCGAGGTGGATGACCTCGGCGCCCATGCCCTGCAGGATGCGGCGCATGATGTTGATCGCGGCGTCGTGGCCGTCGAACAGCGACGCGGCGGTGACGAAACGCACCTTGTGCGCCGGGCGATAATCAGCCAACGCTCTGAACTCAGCGGACAGGTCGGTCATGACGGAAGCTCCTCCAATCCTGCTACTTTAGACAGCATCGCGCGCGCGGGCCATGTCGGCAGCGCGCAGCGCGGCTGGCGCTTTTTGCCAGTGGCGCCGGGCGGGCATCGATATCATGCGCCCAATCCACGGCGAGCGGGCAAGGCGGCGCGCAACGGGCATGCACGACACGGTCGAGAAGGACACGGTTTCGATCTATTTCGTCGGCGCCGCGATCGCGCGGCTGGCGCCTGCGCGCGCGGGCCGCGTGCTGCGCAGCTGCGCCGTCCCGCCGCAACTGCTGGGCAACGCGCAGGCGCGCGTTCCGGCGGCCACCTTCGCCGCGCTGTGGCGCGAAGTCGCCGCAGAGCTCGACGACGAATTCTTCGGCCTCGACCGACGCCGGATGAAAGTCGGCAGCTTCGCGCTGCTGTGCCACGCGCTGCTCGACTGCGCCGGGGTCGAGCATGCGCTGCGCCGCGCGCTTCGCGGCATGCGGCTGTTCCTCGACGACATCGACGGCGAACTGCGCGTCGACGGCGCGCGCGCCGAACTGCGGCTGCGCAACCGCATCGCCGACCCCGACTCCAGGCGGTTCGCCGACGAAACCTACCTGACGCTGATGCACGGGCTGCTGTGCTGGCTGGTCGGGCAGCGCGTGGACCTCGACGCGGTGGCGTTCACCGGGCCGCGTCCGGCGCACGCGCGCGAATACACGCGCATGTTCGGCGGCGCCCTGCACTTCGACGCTCAGCTCGCTTCGATACGTTTCGCGAGCGGCGCGCTGGCGCGTCCGCTGCGCCAGGATCGTGCCGCGCTGCGCCGTTTCCTCGACGCGGCGCCGCAATCGGTGTTTCTGAAATACCGCAACGAGCACAGCTGGACGCTGCGCCTGCGGCGCAGGCTGCGCGACGCGGTCGGCCAACCGCGCTGGCCCGGTCTGTCCCAGCTCGCCGCCGAGCTCGGCGCGTCGCCGAGCACCCTGCGCAGGCGCCTCGATGCCGAAGGCAACAGTTTCCAGGACATCAAGGACCAGCTGCGCAATGACCTGGCCATCGACCTGCTGTGCAACTCGGCGTTGAGCGTCGACGCCATCGGCGCCCACCTCGGCTTCCACGACGCCAGCGCGTTCCACCGCGCGTTCCGCCGCTGGAACGGACTGCAACCCGGCGAATACCGCCTGCGCGCCGGCCCCCTCACCTGAGGGTGCGCTGCGCCGCGTACGCCGGCGCAGCGGTTAAGATCGCTCAGGGCCGCGGCAGGCGGCCACCGACCACGGGAGCAGGCAATGCGCACACCGATCTCGACCCTGGCCTTGCTCGGCACGCTGGCCGTGCTGTCCACCGGCGCGCAGGCCGCCGACAGCGTGCCGCATCTGTGCGGCGGCATCGGCTTCGACGGCCGCGCCGCGATGCAGAGGCATCGGCACGACTACAACCTCGGCATCTGGCTGACGACCTCCGGCAAGCGGCCGCGATTCCTCGCCTACCTTCCGATCACCATCAGCCAGGGCGGCAAGACGGTGGCGTCGTTCACCAGCGACGGGCCGCTGTGTTTCGTCAAGCTTCCCGACGGCACCTACACGGTCACCAGCAAGCGCCGCGACGAGACCCGCTCGATCACGGTGCACACCGGGCAGATGAACGCGTACCTGCGCTTCAAGTAACCGGCCGCGTTCAGCGCACGATCCACGCCGTCGCCGCGTCGAAGTCGCGGGTGTCGAACATCCGCACCTTGCCTGGCATCGCCAGCGCGAACAGCGCCATCGACGCGCGGATCCAGACCACGTCGGTGACCACCGCGACGCGTTCCCAGCCGCTGAGGTGGCGCAGCCCGACGCGCGCGTCGTCCCACATCGCGCCGACGTCGAAGCCGGTGAAGTCGTTGCCGATCTGGTACAGGAGCCGCAGCTTCGGGTGCAGTTCGAACGCGGCCTCGACGGCCGGGATCAGCACCCGCTCGTAGTCCGCCGCGGTGACCTGGCCGCCGGCCCGAAAACCGAGCACTCCGCCCGGCAAGCCTGGAATGATTTCGATCATGGTGCGCTCCGCAAGTGAGGTCCGACCTCGCCGATGTTAGGCGCCGCGGGCACGGCGCGGCGTCGCGTCCCTGGTCCCCGAACAGGCTCTCGGGTCAATGACGCGGCGCATCGAGCAGCGCCGGACGGCCTTCGCGCCGCAGCCGATCGAACAGCGCGGTCGCGTCGCGGCGGCCGAGTTCGATCGCCGCACGGATTCCCGGCCCGTCGGTGTAGTCCCACCCCGCCACCGGAACCGGGCGCGACGGCTGCAGGTAGGCACGTGCAGCGCTGCGCGGCAAGGGCCGCGAATAGCGCCGGGTCAGCAGCACCAGCGTGGGCGCGTCCGGGTCGGGCAGCGCGTGCACCGGAACGTTGTCGACCATGCCGCCGTCGAGCACGGCGCGTCCGTGCAGGGTCAGCGCGGGCGTGAACGGCGGCGTGCACGACGACGCCAGCAGCAGGTCGGCGAGCGCCTCCGGGGTGGCGCAGTCCTGCGCGCGCAACACTTCGGCGCGAAACCCCAGCGCGCGCCCCGCGCGCGGATGCAGCGCGCGGCGCACCTTCTTGTCGAACTGGTACGCGAGCACGCCGGCGAGCAGCGCGCTGTGCCCAGGCAGCCAGCGCGGCGGGCGCGCGATCTGCACGTACACCGGAGGCTGCGCGCGCAGGCGCTGCAGCGCCTCGGCGTCGAGCAGCCGCAACAGCGCGTCGCGGTAGATCGCCGCGTGCGGAAACGCACGCTCTCCACGCAGCAAGCGCTCGGGCTGGAAATTGCGCCGCAACCCAGCGGTGATCCGCATGTAATGCGCCAGCGCGGCCTCGCCCCGGCCGGCCAGCAGCATGCACGCGGTGGCTGCCCCGGCCGACACCCCGGCGATCGTCCGCGGCGCCAGCCCGGCCGGGTGCAGCACCTGCCACACCCCCGTCTGCCACCAGCAGCGGTTGCCGCCGCCGGCGAACACCAGGTTGGTGAACCCGGCCAGCACGGCGCGCGCGCGCGCGCCGCCGGCCTCGTCCGGCGCGGCCGCGGTAACGCCTGGGTCACCTGGGTCGGCGGCACGGTGCATGGCAGCGATGGTAGTGGGCCGGCGCCCGCGCCGCGCGCCGGACGGCTGGCGGGAGGGCGCCGGGGCGGTGGCCACGGCGCCGCACCCGGCGCTACCATTGCGCCATCGAGACCGCCGCCGTGCGATGGCGCAACGCCCCATGTACGAGCCAGCCAAACCGCTGCCGCGATGGTTCACCGCGCTGCCGGTCGGCGCGTTTCTCGCGCTGATCGCGATGAGCCTGACGCATCGCAATTTCAAGCCCAGCCACGACTACCTGGTGGCCAGCGCGATCCCGGTGCTGGTCGCCACGGTCGGGCTCGCCAACCACCTGCGCCGAAGGCTCGTCGGCTGCGTCTATCGCCCCCGCTTCGGCGGCGGCGACGACACCGCGGTCTACGGCCAGGGCCGCGCCTGGCAGCAGGCCCTGCTGGTGTCGCTCGTCTGCGTGCTTGCGCTGGCCTTTTTCATCGACTCCTTCTGCAACACCGTGTTCGGCGACACGCGTTTTTCACCGTACGTGGTGACCGGGAAATACGTCGAGCACCAGCGGTTCACGTCCTGCAACGCGTTGCGCATCGCGCGCCTGCACGGGCCCGCGGCGCGCCGCCACGTCTGCGTGGCGGCGTCGACCTTCGACTCCATCGGGCCTGGGCAGACGCTGATGATCGGCGAACAGACGTCGTGGTTCGGCGACGAAATCACCAGCGAGCAGCAGGCGACACCCTAGCGGGCGGCGCGCCGTGCATGAAGGCGTTCGCGGCGAGCACCGACTTGATCAGATCGCCCCCCGGGAAATCGGCCATCACGATTCCCGTGAACGCCGGCCAATGCTGCTGCAGGTACTCGCCGGCGAGTTCGTTGGTGCCTTCGAACATGATCATGCAGACATCGACGAAACAATGGTCGCGCGGGTAGTCCGGATACATCGAGGTCGCCGGCGGCGCCAGCAGGCCGGTCGGCAGATGCGGCGCGTCGTCGGCATAGTCGTGCACCCGCCCGCCGGCGACGAAGTAGGGGAACACCACCCCGTGCGCGTTCGACCCGCTCAGGTAGTTGATGTAGAAGCCGCGCCCGCGTCCGGCTGCGGCGGCCTTGAACTGCGCCTTGACCTTTTCCCACTTGGCGTAGGCGCTCCAGATGTTGCGCAGTTCGTAGTCGTCCTGGATGTGCGCCGCCGCGTACGGCAGACCGACCTCGGCGCCGGCGTAGTCCTGCAGCACGACGATGCGGCCGCGGGTCTCGGCGAGGATCGGGTCGCCGGTCGACGGATACCAGACGTGCGCGCCGCCCCAGACCTGCAGATCGCGCGCCACCGCGGCGTCGAAGTCCAGGGTGCTGCCGCTGGTGGATTGCTCGCTGCGCACGCGCATCAGCACGGTCTCGCGCGGATGCGCGTCGAGGAAACCGCCGACCGTGCGCAGTACGCCGGGAAAATCGGGGCTCAGCGGCAAGACGCCGTGGTACGCGCGCAGCTGGTCGTCTTCGAGCTTGAGGCGGATGTCGAGCACCCGCACGCCCGCTTCGAGCTGCTCGAGCAGCGACATGCCCTGGGTGCGCGCGATCTGCCGCACCACCGGCGGCAACAGCGCGACCGAAGGCGCGTCGTGATCTTCGATTCCCAGCGGGCGTTTCGCGTTGGTCGACAGCGAATCGTGGGTTCCGGGCAGGCTCAGGTCCTGCAACCGGCCCGAGTCGTCGAGGTCGGCCATCCAGTCGGCGTACGCGGCCGGAACATCGGGCTTGCCGCTTTGCCAATAGGCGGCGTCGTCCCCGGCGTGCGCCGGACACGGCTGCAGAGCTGCCGCGGCGCAGACGGCGAGGATGGAACGGGAAAGCGTGGCGTGGTGCATGGCAACCTCCTTCGGTTGACGTTTCGATAACGCAACGAAGCGGAAGGTTCCCCCGCGCCCGCGGTCTGGGGCCGCGGCGCGCTCAGGCCACGTAGTCGGGCTGGCGCGAAGGCGCAGCGGCCTGGAACGCAGGCTGCTGCTGGCAATGCTCCCAGACCCGGCGCACGCGCGCAAAGGCGTCGAGCGGGCAGTGCATGCGCACGGCGTTGGCGACTTGCGGCACCAGGCAGCAGTCGGCCAGCGTCGGCTGCGCGCCGAAGCAATAAGGCGCCGCGTCGGCGCGCGCCAGCAGCTGTTCGACCGCGCCCAGGCCTTCGGCGATCCAGTGCGCGTACCACGCCTGGCGCCCGGCGTCGTCGACGCCGAGGCGCTGCTTCAGGTAGCGCAGCACCCGCATGTTGTTGAGCGGGTGGATGTCGCAGGCGATGGTGTCGGCCAGTTCGAGCACGCGCGCGCGCAGCGCACGCTCGGCCGGGATCAGCCGCGGCTGCGGCTGCACGCCGTCGAGATAGTCGATGATCGCCAGCGACTGGCCGAGCGCCATGCCCGAGTCGTCGCGCAGCGTCGGCACGCACGCGCCGGGGTTCAGCGCGACGTACTCGGCACTGCGCTGCGCCTGCGCGCGCAGGTCGACCGCCACGGTGTCGAACGCCAGGCCCTTGAGCGCCAGCGCGATGCGCACCCGGTACGAGGTCGAGCTGTTGAAATAGCCGTACAGCTGCAACGCGCTCATGGGACCACCCTCCTCGCCACGCTCAGGCGGCGATGCGCACGCGCAAGTCGCCGAGGCCTTCGATGCGCGCCTCGAGCACGTCGCCGGGGACGACCGCGCCGACGCCTTCGGGCGTTCCGGTGAAGATCAGGTCGCCCGGCCGCAGCTCGAAATAGCCCGACAGGTGCGCGATGGTGTCGTCGATCGACCAGATCATCTGGTCCAGGCTGCTGCGCTGGCGCAACTGGCCGTTGACCGCGAGTTCGATCGCCGCCCGCGCCGCCGGCGCGCCGCGGTGGATCGGACCGATCGGCGCACTGGCGTCGAAGGCCTTGCCGATCTCCCACGGCCGCCCGGCGTTGCGCATCTCCAGCTGCAGGTCGCGCCGCGTCATGTCCAGGCCGATGGCGTAGCCGTACACGTGCGCGGCGGCTTCAGCCGCGGCGATGTCGCGGCCGCCGCGGCCGATCGCCACGACCAGCTCGACTTCGTGGTGCAGGTTCGCCGTGCGCGACGGGTACGGCAATTCCAGGGTGGAGCCGGGCGCCGCCGGCACCACCGCATCGCCGGGCTTGCAGAAGAAGAACGGCGGCTCGCGCTGAGGGTCGGATCCCATCTCGCGCGCGTGCGCGGCGTAATTGCGGCCGACACAGTACACCCGGCGCACCGGGAACAACGTGCCGCCGCCGGCCACCGGAACGCCCACCGGCGCTTGCGCTTCGAATACGTAGTCCATGGATCCTCCCTCGTCGTTCGCGGACCGCGCACGCCAGCCTGGCCCGGTTCGCCGACCCATTATCGCGTCTGGACGGAGCGCCGATCCGCCGCCTGTGCGTCAGCGGGTCGCTTCGAGGAACTCGCGCGCCGCGGCGATCACCGCGTCGGGCTGGTCGCGGTGCGCCGAATGGCCGCAATCCGGCAGCTCGAGCAACCGCGTTGCGGGCACGCGCCGCGCGACGCCGCGGATCTGCTCCACGGTGCCGTAGGCGTCGTCGAGTCCCTGCACCGCGAGCAGCGGGCAGCGGATGGCGTCGAGTTCGGATTCGATCGACCAGTCGCGAAAACGCGCATCGAGCCAGATCCGGTTCCAGCCCCAGAACGCCGAGTCGGGGTCGTCGTGGTAACGCGCCAGACGGGCGCGCAGATCGGTCTGCAGGTACGCATCGCGCGCCTGGGCGATGCTGTCGAGCGAAATCTGCTCGACCATGATGTGCGGCGCGAGCAATACGGCGGCAGCGACTTCATTCGTGAAACGAGCCGCATGCAGCAACGCGATCGACGCCCCGTCGCTGTGGCCGAACAGCCAGCGCGGCCGACGCGCCACGCCCAGCGC
The DNA here is from genome assembly GCA_021798395.1 of Pseudomonadota bacterium. Classification (GTDB taxonomy): domain Bacteria; phylum Pseudomonadota; class Gammaproteobacteria; order Burkholderiales; family Burkholderiaceae_C; genus Thiomonas_A. Next base: position 8,717 of record JAJZHS010000015.1, on the reverse strand, counting down.
ATCGAGCAGCGCGGGCAGCACCTGCTCGGCCTGCCGGTGCATGAAATCCGGCGCCCAGACGTCCTCGGCGGCGCGCGGCGTCGAGCGGCCGTAGCCCGGACGCGAGTAGACCAACCCGCGGAATCCCGTCGCCGCGCACAGGCGCGCCGGGAAATCCTTCCACATCGCCAGCGAGCCCAACCCCTCGTGCAGGAACACCAGCAGCGGCGCCGGGTCGGGCGCGCCGACCCAGGCGTACTCGATGACGCAGGCGCGGCCGTCCCAGTCGATGCGCGCCTGCGCGGTCGGCGGCTCCGTCACGGCGTGCCTCCGGCGCGCGCCGCGGCCTCGGCTTCGCGCAGGCGGAAGCGCTGGATCTTGCCGGTCGCGGTTTTCGGCAATTCGTCGACGAACACGAGCTGCCGCGGCAGCTTGTACGGAGCCAGGCGTTCCTTGGCGAAGGCGCGCAGCGCCGTCTCGTCGACCACGCCGCCCGATTTGCGCACGACGAAGGCCTTGGTGCGCGTCAGCCCGTCGGCGTCGGCGACGCCGATCACCGCGGCCTCGAGCACGGCCGGGTGCTGCGCCAGCGTGGCCTCGACTTCGAACGGCGACACGTACACGCCGCTGACCTTGAGCATGTCGTCGCTGCGCCCGGCGTAGGTGTAGCTGCCGTCGGCGTTGCGGATGTATTTGTCGCCGCTGCGCGTCCAGCCGCCCTGGAAGGTCTCGCGCGACTTGGCGCGGTTGCCCCAGTACATCAGCGCGCTCGACGGGCCGTGCACGTAGAGGTCTCCGGGCTCGCCATCGGGCACCGCGCCGCCGTCGTCGCCGCGCAGCTCGACGCGGTAGCCGTCGACCGGCCAGCCGGTGGTGCCGTAGCGGATGCGTTCGGGGCGGTTGGACAGGAAGATGTGCAGCATTTCGGTCGAACCGATGCCGTCGACGATGTCGACGCCGAAATGGCGCTTGAAGCGCTCGCCGAGATCGGCCGGAAGCGCCTCCCCGGCCGACGACGCCAGCCTCAGCGCGACCTCGTCGCGCCGGGGCAGCGCAGGGTGCGCGAGCATGTTCGCGTAGCCGGTCGGCGCGCAGAAGAACAAGGTCGGCCGCACGCCGCCGACCTCGCCGCGCAGCCGGCGGAACATCGCTTCGGGGGTCGGGCGCTCGGCCGCCAGCAGCACGCAGGCTCCGACGCCCAGCGGAAAAGTCAGCGCATTGCCCAGGCCGTAGGCGAAGAACAGCTTGGCCGCAGAGAAGCACACGTCGTCCGCGCGCAGTCCCAGCACCGCCTTGCCGTACAGCTCGATGGTCCAGTACGGATTGGCGTGCGCGTGCACGGTGCCCTTGGGCCGTCCCGTCGACCCCGACGAATACAGCCAGAACGCCGGATCGTCGGGCCCGGTGCGCGCCGCGCGCGGCGCCGGCGCGTTCTGCTGCACGAACGCCTCGAAGTCGACGTGGGCCGGGGGCAGCGGTTGCAGCGGTTGCGCCACGATGATCTTCTGCACCTCGTGGTCGGACTTCACCATCGCCATGTTCAGCACCGGAACGAGCGCGCCGGAGACGAACAGGGCCTGCGCTCGAGAATGCTCGAGCATGTATGCGTAGTCATCGGCCGTGAGCAAGGTGTTGACCGCCACCGGAACCACCCCGGCGTACAGCGCGCCGAGAAAGGCGACCGGCCAGTCGCGGCCGTCGTGCATCGCCAGCAGCACGCGCTCCTCGCGCTTGAGGCCCAGCGCGAGCAGCCCGGCGGCGACACGCCGCACGCGCTGCTCGAGTTCGCCGTAGCTCAGGGTGCCGGTGTCGTCGATGAACGCGATCCTGTCGCCGCGCTGCGCGTTGGTCGCGAGCAGGTGCTCGGCGAAATTGAACCGCTCGGGCAGCGCCCTCGAATCGTCCTCGCTCATCGATGTCTCCTGGTCGTCGGCGCGCCGCGGCACGCGGGTTGTGCGCGTCAGCCGCGCGTGAACGCGATCGCCCCGGCCGGCAGCAGGTACAGCACCAGCGAACGCCCGCCGGTCACCGTCGGCGCGTGGGCGGTGCCTGGACCGTACACCAGCCAGCCGGCAGCGCAGCCGTCGAAACGCGCCGCGGCGTCCAGCGGCAGGATCAGGTCGATCTCGCCGTTCGGATGCGCGTGGTGCGGGCCGACGACGTCGGCCATGTCGACGACGTCGACCGAGAAGTCGTGCAGCGCGGGCTCGGGCTTGAACACCCGGCCGTAGCGGATTCCGCCTCCGGCCCGCTGGCACAACCAGCCTTCGGCCACGCCGGCCTCGCACACGCGCCGCAACCGCGCGAATTCGGCGCTGCCGGCACCGACCTCGGCGTTGAGCCAGTCCTGCAGCGCGTCGTCGAGCGGACGCCGCGCGATGCGCGCGGTCAGCGGTGCCAACGCGCGATGCAGATCTGCCGGTTCCATGCTCGCTCCTCGTCGATCGGCGGCCGGCTTGCCGAGGCCCCCGATATGCAGTATTGTGCCTGTCAACAATGTAGAGACCCGAAACCGCAATGTCAAGCACTATATTGCAGCCCGCTCCCGCGCCGTGCGCCCCCAACGGCAGCGAACGCCATCCTTTCCTGGTCGCGCTGGGCGAACGCGTGCGCGCGCTGCGCGCCCGCCGGGGACTGACGCGCAAAGCCGTGGCGCTGGCCTCGGACGTGTCCGAACGCCATCTGGCGAACCTGGAGGGCGGGGTCGGCAACGCGTCGATCCTGGTCCTGCTGCAGGTCGCGCAGGCGCTGCAGTGCCCATTGGCCGAACTGCTCGGCGACGTCACCACCGCGTCGCCGGAGTGGCTGCTGCTGCGCGAGCTGCTCGAGAACCGCGACGAGGCGACGCTGCGCCGCGCGCGGGTCGCCGTCGGCGAACTGCTCGGCACCGGGGGCGACAACGCCCGCCGCAGTTCGCGCATCGCGCTGATCGGCCTGCGCGGCGCCGGCAAGTCGACCCTGGGACGCATGCTCGCCGATGCGCTGGGGTTCGGCTTCGTCGAACTCAGCCGCGACATCGAGCAGTTCGCCGGGTGCTCGATCGCCGAGATCCAGTCGCTGTACGGCATGAACGCGTACCGGCGCTACGAGCGCCGCGCGCTCGAGGAAGCGATCCAGATTCATGCCGAAGCGGTGATCGCCACGCCCGGCGGCCTGGTTTCGGAACCGGCCACTTTCAACCTGCTGCTGGCGCACTGCACCACGGTCTGGCTGCGCGCGAGCCCGGAGGACCACATGCGCCGCGTGCGCGCGCAGGGCGACCTGCGGCCGATGGCCGCCAGCGAAGAAGCGATGCAGGATCTGAAGAACATCCTGGCCGGGCGCGCCGCGTTCTACTCGAAGGCCGAACTGCACGTCGACACCAGCGCGCAGCCCCTGCCGGAAACGTTCGAGCTGCTCGCGCGCACTGTGCGCCAGGCGCTGCAGTTGGGGTAAGTCCGGGGGCGAAGCGCATTAAACTGCTTGCGCTATATCAAAACATGCACTATCTTGCTTATGCATGACCCTCCGCATTGTCGCCCCATCCCCTGCCGCATCGAGGAGCCGCCCGTGAGCGCATTCCCCCGCGTCGATTCCCCCCGCGTCGACTACCAGACCGACCCGTCGCACTACAGGCACTGGAAGCTCGGCTTCGATGGCCCGGTGGCCACGCTGAGCGCCGATTTCGACGAAAACGCCGGACTGCGCCCCGGCTACAAGCTCAAGCTCAACAGCTACGACCTCGGCGTCGACATCGAGCTGCACGACGCGCTGAACCGCATTCGCTTCGAGCACCCGGAAATCGGCGCGGTCGTCATCACCAGCGCGAAGGAGCGGGTGTTCTGCTCGGGCGCGAACATTTTCATGCTCGGCGTTTCCAGCCACGCCTGGAAGGTCAACTTCTGCAAGTTCACCAACGAGACCCGCAACGGCATCGAGGACAGCGCGCGGGACGGTGGCCTGAAGTTCGTCGCCGCGGTCAACGGCGCCTGCGCCGGAGGCGGCTACGAGCTGGCGCTGGCGTGCGACGAGATCTGGCTGGTCGACGACCGCTCCAGCGCCGTGAGCCTGCCCGAAGTGCCGCTGCTGGGCGTGCTGCCAGGAACCGGCGGCCTGACGCGGCTGACCGACAAGCGCCACGTGCGCCACGACCTGGCCGACATGTTCTGCACCACCGCCGAAGGCGTGCGCGGAAGCAAGGCGCGGGACTGGAGGCTGGTCGACGCCATCGCCAAGCCGGCGGTGTTCGCGCAGCAGGTGCGCGCGCGCGCGCTGGAACTGGCGCACGGCGGTCGCGGCGCGCGCGGCGTCGCGCTGCCGCCGCTGCAGCGCAGCATCGAAGCCGACGCGCTGCATTATCGCCACGTCAGCGTCGCGATCGAGCGCGCGCGCCGCGTGGCGCACTTCACGCTGCGCGCGCCCGACACCCCGCAGCCGACCGACGCGGCGGGAATCGAGGCCGCCGGCGCCGCCTGGTGGCCGCTGCAGATGGCGCGCGAGCTCGACGACGCGATCCTGTCGATGCGCACCAACGAGCTCGACATCGGCACCTGGGTGCTGCACACCCGCGGCGACGCGGCCGCGGTGCTGGCGGTCGACGCCACGCTGGCCGCGCACGCCGAGCACTGGCTGGTGCGCGAAACCCGCGGCCTGCTGCGCCGCACCTTCAGCCGCCTGGACGTATCGTCGCGCAGCCTGTTCGCGCTGATCGAAGCGGACTCGTGCTTCGCCGGCACCCTGCTCGAGCCGGCGCTGGCGTGCGACCGCAGCTACCAGCTGGCGCTGCCCGACGATCCGGCGCGCGCGCCGAAGATCACCGTCGGCGACGCCAACCTGGGCAACTGGTACCCGATGGCCAGCGGGCAGAGCCGGCTGCAGCGCCGCTTCTACGACGAGGCCGAAGCCCTGGCCGCGGTGCGCGCGCGCGCCGGCGCGCCGCTCGACGCCGCCGCCGCGTTCGCGCTCGGCCTGGTCACCGCCGCGCCCGACGACATCGACTGGGACGACGAAATCCGCATCGCGCTCGAGGAACGGGCGGCGATGTCGCCCGACGCGCTGACCGGCCTCGAAGCCAACCTGCGCTTCAACGGCCCGGAGAACCTGTTCACGCGGGTGTTCGGCCGCCTGACCGCGTGGCAGAACTGGATCTTCCAGCGCCCGAACGCGGTCGGCGAACGCGGCGCTCTGAAGGTGTACGGCAAGGGCGAGCGCGCCGCGTTCGACTTCGACCGCGTCTGACAACCCAACCCGCAGCGGAGACCGCGATGTCCAGCATCGATTACAGCGACAAGATCCCCAACAACGTCAACCTCGGCGAAGACCGCGCCCTGCGGCGCGCGCTCGAGCAATGGCAACCGAACTACCTGAGCTGGTGGGCCGACATGGGCCCCGATGGATCCCAGGGCTTCGACGTCTACCTGCGCACCGCGGTCAGCGTCGACCCGCAGGGCTGGGCCCAGTTCGGCCATGTCAAGATGCCCGACTACCGCTGGGGCATTTTCCTCAACCCCGCCGAAAAGGAGCGCAAGATCCACTTCGGCGACCACAAGGGCGAGGACGCGTGGCACGACGTCCCCGGCGAGCACCGCGCCAACCTGCGCCGCATCATCGTCACCCAGGGCGACACCGAGCCGGCCTCGGTCGAGCAGCAGCGCCACCTGGGGCTGACCGCGCCGAGCCAGTACGACCTGCGCAACCTGTTCCAGGTCAACGTCGAGGAAGGACGCCACCTGTGGGCCATGGTCTACCTGCTGCACAAGTACTTCGGCCGCGACGGCCGCGAGGAAGGCGAAGCGCTGCTCGAGCGGCGCAGCGGCCAGCAGGACAACCCGCGCATCCTGCAGGCGTTCAACGAGCCGACTCCGGACTGGCTGTCGTTCTTCATGTTCACCTACTTCACCGACCGCGACGGCAAGTTCCAGCTGTGCGCGCTGGCCGAGTCGAGCTTCGATCCGCTGGCGCGGACGACCCGGTTCATGCTCACCGAAGAAGCGCACCACATGTTCGTCGGCGAATCGGGCGTGTCGCGCGTGATCCAGCGCACATGCCAAGCGATGAACGAACTCAGGACCGACGACCCGGCCCGGCTGCGCGCCGCCGGGGTCATCGACCTGCCGACCATCCAGCGCTACCTGAACTTCCATTTCAGCGTCACCATCGACCTGTTCGGCGCCGACCAGTCGAGCAACGCGGCAACCTTCTACTCCAGCGGCCTGAAGGGCCGCTACGAGGAAGGCAAGCGAAGCGACGACCACCAGTTGAAGAACGACGCCTACCGCATCCTGCAGGTCGACGGCGGCCGCCTGGTCGAACGCGAGGTGCCGATGCTCAACGCCCTCAACGAAGTGCTGCGCGACGACTACATCAAGGACAGCGTCGGCGGCGTCGAGCGCTGGAACAAGGTCATCGAGAAGGCCGGCATCGGCTTTCGGCTGAAGACGCCGCACAAGGCCTTCCACCGTGGAATCGGCACTCTGGCCGGAATCCGGGTGTCGCCCGACGGCCAGGTGATCCGCGACGCCGAGTGGAGCGCACGCGTGGCCGAATGGCTGCCGACCGAAGCAGACCGCGCCTTCGTCGCCTCGCTGATGGGCCGCGTGGTCGAACCGGGCAAGTTCGCCAACTGGATCGCGCCGCCGGTCATGGGCATCAACCGGCAGCCGGTCGATTTCGAATACGTGCGCTTCAACTGACGCGCAGGCCACGGCGAGGCGCGGGGCGCACCTTTTGCGGAGAATGCGATGGACATGGCCACCACCCTGCACCAGCACCTGATCGACCCCGAGATCTGCATCCGCTGCAACACCTGCGAGGCGACCTGCCCGGTCAGCGCGATCACCCACGACGCGCGCAACTACGTGGTCGACGCGGCGCGCTGCAACCAGTGCCTGGCGTGCGTGCCGCCGTGCCCGACCGGCGCCATCGACAACTGGCGCGACGTGCCGGCGGCGCGCGCCTACACGGTCCTCGAACAGTACGGCTGGGACGAGCTGCCCGCAGCGCTCGGCCCCGACGCCTTCGACAGCGTCGGCGCCGCGCCGACCGACGCCGCGCCGGCCCCGGTCGTGCAGTCGCCGGCCGCCGATGCGCCGTTCGCCGGCGCCGCCTGCGGCGCCACGGTCCCGCCCTGGTCGGCGGCGCACGCCTACGTCAACCTGTACGGCCCGAAGGCGGCGCGAAGTTCGGTCAGCGCGACGGTGGCGGGCAATGTGCGCGTGACCGACGCCGGCCACGACTACGACACCCACCACATCGTGCTCGACTTCGGCGCCATGCCGCTGCCGGTGCTCGAAGGCCAGTCGATCGGCATCGTGCCGCCCGGAGTCGACGCCAGCGGTCGCCCGCACCATGCGCGGCAGTACTCGGTGGCCAGCCCGCGCAACGGCGAACGCCCCGGCTACAACAATCTGTCGCTGACGGTCAAGCGCGTGCTCGAGGACCACGGCGGCCGCCCGGCGCGCGGCGTGGCGTCGAACTACCTGTGCGACCTGCGCGTCGGCGACCGCGTCGAGGTCATCGGCCCGTTCGGCGCCAGCTTCCTGATGCCCAACCACCCGCGCTCGCACATCGTCATGATCTGCACCGGAACCGGCAGCGCGCCGATGCGCGCGATGACCGAGTGGCGTCGCCGGCTGCGGCGCTCGGGCAAGTTCGACGGCGGCCGGCTGATGCTGTTCTTCGGCGCGCGCACGCCGCAGGAACTGCCGTACTTCGGCCCGCTGCAGAACCTGCCGAAGGACTTCATCGACATCAACTTCGCGTTCTCGCGCGTCCCGGGCCAGCCGCGACGCTACGTGCAGGACGCGATGCGCGCGCGCGCCGCCGACCTGGGCGCACTGCTGGCCGACCCGGACAGCCATTTCTACGTCTGCGGCCTCAAAGCCATGGAGGATGGCGTGGTGCTGGCGCTGCGCGACGCCGCGGCGCAGGCCGGGCTGGACTGGGAATCCCTGGCGAACGCGTTGAAAATGCAAGGTCGACTTCATCTGGAGACCTATTGATGACGGATCTGCAAACCCTGCGCGTCGCGCGCGGCGCGGCGGGCGTGGCGCGCGTGACCATGGCGCGCGCGCAGGTGTACAACGCGTTCGACGAAACGATGATCGGCGAACTCGACCGCGTGTTCGCCGCGCTGGCCGAGGACGCAGCCGTGCGCGTGATCGTGCTCGCCGGCGACGGGCGCCATTTCTCGGCCGGCGCCGACCTGCAGTGGATGCAGCGCGCCAGCGCCGCGAGCCTCGACTGGAACCTGGCCGACGCGCGTCGCTTCGCGGCGATGCTCGGGCGCATCGCGACGTGCCCGAAACCGACACTGGCGCGGGTGCAGGGCTCGGCGCTCGGCGGCGGCGTCGGGCTGGCCTGCGTCTGCGACATCGCGGTCGCGGCCGACGACGCGCGCTTCGCCGTCAGCGAAGCGAAGTTCGGCATCCTGCCGGCGGTGATCGGGCCGTACCTGGTCAATGCGGTGGGGCCGCGGCAGGCGCGCCGGCTGGCGCTGACGACCACGCGCATCGGCGCGGCCGAAGCGGCCGCGATCGGCCTGGTGCATCAGGTCGTCGCCGGCGCCGGGCTCGACGCCGCGGTCGACGCCACCGTGCGCGAACTGCTCGCCGGCGGCCCGCACGCGCTGCGCGAAATCAAACAGCTGTTCGCGCGGCTCGAAGTCGGCCCGGTGACCGACGCGGTGCGCGAACTGACCGCGCAGACCATCGCGCGGGTGCGCGGCAGCGACGAGGCCCGCGAAGGCTTCGCCGCGTTCC